>JAICSG010001099.1 GCA_025937035.1 Thermoanaerobaculia bacterium
CGCGGGTGCTGATCACCGAGACGCGCCTGCGCGACGCGCTCCCCCCGGCCCCTCTCGGCGCGGCGGTGCTCTGCCTGGACGCGGAGGCGTTCGACGGCGGTCCGCTCGGCCTGGTCCCCGGGGACGGCCGGCAGCTCGCCTACGTGCTCTACACCTCGGGCTCGACGGGCCGGCCCAAGGGGGTGGGCGTCTCTCACCGGGCGCTGGTGAATTTCCTCGAATCGATGCGCCGGACGCCGGGCTTCTCCCCCGGGGAGGCGCTGCTGGCGGTCACCTCGCTCAGCTTCGACATCGCGGCGCTGGAGATCTTCCTGCCCCTGATCGTTGGCGGCCGGGTCGAGCTGGCGGGCCGGGAGGAGGCCGCGGACGGCGCGCTCCTGGCGGCCCGGCTCCGCGCCTCCGGGGCGACCGTTCTCCAGGCGACCCCGGCGACCTGGCGGATGCTCCTCGACTCGCGGTGGCCCGGCGATCCGGATCTGCGGGCCCTGTGCGGCGGCGAGGGGATGCCCCGCGAGCTGGCCGAGGCTCTCGCCGGGCGGGTCCGCGAGCTGTGGAACCTCTACGGCCCCACCGAGACCACGGTCTGGTCGGCCGCCGCGCGGGTGCGGCCCGGGGAGAGCGGCCCGGTGTCGATCGGCCGGCCCATCGCGGAGACTCAGATCCACCTGCTCGACCGCCATCTCCAGGCCGCGCCGCTGGGAGCGCCGGCCGAGCTCTGGATCGGCGGCGCGGGCCTGGCGCGGGGTTATCCGGGCCGGCCGGACCTGACGGCCGAGCGCTTCCTGCCGAATCCCTTCGCGTGGGAGCTGGGGGAGCGCCTCTACCGCACGGGCGACCTGGCCCGCCACCTGCCCGGCGGGCGGATGGAGGTCCTGGGGCGCGTCGATCATCAGGTCAAGATCCGGGGCTTCCGGATCGAGCTGGGGGAGATCGAGGCGGCGCTGAGGGCGCGGCCCGGGGTCCGCGAGGCGGTGGTGGTGGCCCGCGAGAGCCCGGCGGGGGACCTGCGGCTGGTCGCCTATGTCGTCGGCGATGCCGATATCGAGGCCTTGCGCGAGCGGCTGCCGGACTACATGGTCCCCTCCGCCCTGGTGATCCTCCCGGCGTTCCCCCTCACCCCCAACGGCAAGGTGGACCGCAAGGCCCTGCCGGACCCGGAGTGGCGGCGCGCCGAGGGCCACGTGGCGCCGCGCACGCCGGTCGAGGAGGTCCTGGCCGGGATCTGGGCCGAGGTGCTCGGGCTGGAGAAGGTAGGGGCAAACGATCACTTTTTCGAGCTGGGTGGGCACTCGCTGCTGGCCACCCAGGTGATGTCGCGCCTGCGCGGCGCCCTGGGCGTCGAGGTGCCGCTGCGCGAGCTCTTCGCGGCCCCGCGGCTGGCGGATTTCGCCGTCCGGGTGGAGGCGGCGAGACGGACGGACACGGCCTCCGCTCCGCCGCTGGTGCCGGTGCCGCGCGTGGGAGACCTGCCCCTGTCCTTCGCCCAGCAGCGGCTCTGGTTCGTCGACCAGCTCGAGCCGGGCAGTCCGCTCTACAACATGCCCGGGGCGCTGCGGATCGAGGGGCCGCTGGACGGCGAGGTGCTGGCCCGTGCCTTGAAGGAGATCGTCCGCCGGCACGAGGCGCTGCGCACCGTCTTCGCCGCGCCCGAGGGGGAGCCGGTGCAGGTGATCGTGCCGGCCGCGCCCTTCCCGCTGCCCGTGGTGGATCTGTCGGTGCTGCCCGAGATTGAAAGAGCGGCGCTGGCCCTGATCCGCGAGGAGGCCCGCCGGCCGTTCGATCTCGCCCAGGGGCCGCTGCTGCGCGCCAGCCTGATCCGGGTCGCCGCCGAGGACCACCTGCTCGTGCTGGTCCTCC
>JAICSG010000395.1 GCA_025937035.1 Thermoanaerobaculia bacterium
AGCTCGGCGAGAAGCGCGATGCGCGAGTGGGCAAGCTGAGCGGCGGCCAGAAGCAACGGCTCGCGCTGGCGTGCGCCATGGTCGGCGATCCCGAGCTTCTCTTCCTCGACGAGCCGACCACGGGGCTCGATCCTCAGAGCCGGCTCCAGCTCTGGCAGATCGTGATGGATTTCCGCGCCCACGGGGGCACGGTGCTGCTCACCACCCACTACATGGACGAGGCCGAGCGCCTGTGCGACCGGGTGGCGATCGTCGACCGCGGCAAGGTGATCGCCCTGGGCACGCCGCCCGATCTCATCAGCTCCCTGCACGCGGCGAACGTCATCGAGCTCTCCTCGGAGCCGGAGATCGAGGAGTCGGTCCTGCGGGCCCTCCCAGGCGTCACCGAGCCGCACCGGCGGGGGCCCAACTGGTCGGTGCCGGTGGAATCGCTCGCCGAGACCATGCCGCCGCTGCTCGACACGATCGAGGCATCAGGGGGCAAGCTGGTGAGCCTCTCCACTCACCGGGCGACGCTGGAGGACCTGTTCGTCGCCCTGACCGGCCGGGCGCTGCGCGAGGACTAGGGATCGATCTGATGAGCCGCCGCTACTCTCCTCTGCTCGAAATGACCTCGGTGCGGGTCAAGGAGTTCATCCGCGAGCCGGAGGCGGTCTTCTGGGTCTTCGCCTTCCCGCTGCTGCTGGCGGCCGCCCTCGGCTTCGCCTTCCGCGCCAAGGGACCGGACCAGATCCCCATCGGCGTGGTGGCCCCGGCTCCCGCCGACCCGGCGGCGGCGCGGGCGGCGGCCGCCCTGGCGCGCGATTCCGGCCTCCTGGTCCGCCAATATTCCCAACCGGCAGGGCGGGAGGCGCTGCGTACGGGGAAGATCTCGCTGCTGGTCGAGCCGGGCCCGCCGGTGGTTTTCCATTTCGACGAGACCCGCCCCGACTCGCGCATCGCCCGCCTGGAGGCGAACGACGCGCTGCAGCGCACGGCCGGCCGGGGGGACCCGCTGCCGGTGCGCTCCGTGAAGGTGACGGAGAAGGGGTCGCGCTACATCGACTTCCTGATCCCGGGCCTGCTGGGAATGAACCTGATGGGCACCGGCATCTGGAGCCTCGCCTTCTCGGTGACCACCGCGCGCAGCCGGCGGGTCCTCAAGCGGCTGGTGGCGACGCCGATGCGCCGCAGCGAGTACCTGCTGGCGCAGATCCTCGGCCGGATGGTGTTCCTGCTCCCCGAGATCGTGGTGCTGGTGGGGATCGGCTGGCTGCTCTTCGGCGTGGCGGTGCGCGGCTCGATCCTCCTGCTGGCCGTCACCTGCCTGATCGGCGCGATGTCATTCTGCGGCCTCGGCCTGCTGATCGCCTCGCGGGTGAAGACGGTCGAGGGGGCGAGCGGCATCGCCAACCTGGTCCTGATGCCCATGTGGATCCTCTCGGGGGTCTTCTTCTCCTCCGAGCGCTTCCCGGACGTGGTCCAGCCGCTCATCAAGGCGCTCCCCCTGACGGCCCTGAACCAGGCCCTGCGGGGGATCATGACCGAAGGCCGCGGCCTCACCGGCATCGCGCCGCAGCTCGCCATCCTGATCGCCTGGGGCGTGGTGAGCTTCGGGGTGGCGCTGAAGATCTTCCGCTGGCGGTAAGCTTCCATCGTGCGCCGCCCGGAACGATCGGACGTCCTCTCGCTGCTGCGGCGGCTCCGGTCCGGTCCCCTCGGCGAACGGCTCATCCTGGCAGGCTCTTCCGGGCTGTATGGTGTAAGCGAGGAGATCCCCGCCTTGACGGAGGACATCGACGTCCTGGTCGACGCGGACTGGGTGGGAGCCGAGGAATCCTTACTGCTCGCCGAGATGGCACGGCTCGGGTTCGAGCACCAGCCCGGAACCAGCACCTTCGTCCTTGCCGAGGGCCTTTCCCTCGATCTGGTTGGATACTCGCTCCGGGACGCCGTGGACCGGATTGGAGGTGGCAAGACCGTTCCGGTCATGGTCTTCTCCGATCTGAGCAAGATCCTTTCGGCCCCCGGATCGATCGTCGAGCTGCCGACTCAGGGAAGGGCCCTGTCCCCGGCCGCGCTGGCGGCCAGCAAGCTGTTGACGGTCCGCCTGGAAAAAGGAAGCAAAGACAAGCTCCAGGCGTTACTGTTGATCGAGGAGAACGCCGGAGACGAAGGCTTCGGGAACGATCTCCGTCGCCTGCTGAGGCTATTCGATCCCGAGCAGGTCGAGGATGCGCTGTCAGATGCTCAGATGGCCTGTCTGGCGGTTTCTGGAGACGTAGCCCGGGCGGATGTGCAGTCCAGAGGCTATGTTGAGATGTTCCAGGCGGTCCGCCAGGGGCTCACGCTACTGGAGCAAATCCTGGAGCCGGAAGAGACATGAGAAAACGTCTGCTGACCACGGAAGAGCGCTGGAGGCGTTATCAGCGCGACCTGAAGGCCTACCGGCGCCGCAGTCTGCTACGCCGGAGCCATCCGCGCTTCAAACGTGATTTGCGGATCATCCCGAACGTCTTCCTCCTGCCGGGCAAGGCAAGTATGGCCGCTCTCCAGGCATCCGAGGAGATGGTGCGGCAGGCCTTACGGCAACGGGCGGTCTGGACTCTGGATACCGCCGCGAGGCTCGTTTCCGGACATGGATTCCTCACCGCGCCCGATCTCACCGGCTATCTTTCCCATGCCGATCTGCAAGAGATCGTCGCCCAGGGTCTGGTGGGGCCGCTCCGGCAGAACGAGCTCAGCGTCGATCCAATCTATCACCGGCCTCCGATGTTGATCGTTCATGAGACGGAGGAGATGCCACCTCATGTCGAGCTACCCTCCGGGGACCGGGTGGTGACGCTCGATCACCTGCTCCGGGATCTCATGGGGACTCTGGGCTGGCGGCCGGACCTGATGACGCGTCTCGAGGCCACCTACCCTGCCGGTCTGACCCGTTGACCTCATTCCTCTTTCTCCTCGCCCTCGCGACCCTGCTCGCCCACGTCGCGACCGCGATCCAGGTCTACCGCGGCGTGCGGTCGATCCGGGCCCTCCGGGACCTGCCGCCCCTGGCCGGTCCCCTGCCGCGGGTATCGATCATCATCCCCGCGCGGAACGAGGATCGGAACCTGGAAGAGGCGCTCCGCTCCATCCTCGCCCTCGACTACGACAACCTGGAGATCGACGTCGTGGACGACCGCTCGACCGATCGCACGGGCGAGATCCTCGATCGCATGGCGGCGGCGGACCCGAGATTGCGGATCGTCCACGTCCGCGAGCTGCCGCCGGGATGGCTGGGGAAGAATCACGCCCTCTGGCTGGGCGCCGCCAAGGCCACCGGCGAATTCCTCCTCTTCACCGACGCCGACGTCATAATGGCCCCCTCGACCCTGCGCCAGGCCGTGGGCGCGATGGTGGCCGACCGCCTCGACCACCTCACCGCCGCCCCCGAGATCGCGCGCCCGAGCGTTCTGTTCGAAATGTTCATCGGCGCCTTCTCGCTCTTCTTCACCCTGTTCACCCGGCCCTGGAAAGTCAGAGATCCCGAGAGCCCCAGCCACGTCGGGATCGGCGCCTTCAACCTGGTCCGCGCCTCGGCCTACCGCGCGGCCGGCGGGCATCAGGCGATCGCCATGCGGCCGGACGACGACCTCAAGCTCGGCAAGCTGATCAAAAAGAAAGGTTTTCGCCAGGAATTCGTCTTCGGCCTGGGAGCGCTGCGAGTGGAGTGGTACGCGTCCGTCCGCGAGCTGATCCAGGGGCTGATGAAGAACGCCTTCTCCGGCGTGGACTACCGGGTCTGGGTGGTGGCCGTCTCGACGGTGATGCAGCTCCTCACCCTGGTCTGGCCCTTCCTGGCGCTCTTCCTCACCTCGGGAGCGACCCGCTGGCTCAACCTGGCCACGGTCTTGGTGCTCCTGGCCCTCTGCTGGATCAACGCCCCCCTGGCCGGCGTCCGCCGCTGGCACGGCCTCGGCTTCCCCCTCGCCACCCTCCTCTTCCTCTACATCCTCTGGCGCGCCATGCTGCTGACCCTCTGGCGGGATGGTATCGATTGGCGGGGGACGCATTACCCATTAGCGGAATTAAGGGCCAACAAGATATAAGTGGCACGGGCCGTGCTGTTTACCCGCCCCGGGAAGGGGCGGCGGCTTTGCGCATCTTTATAGGCATCCTCGGCATCGGCATCCTCCTCGTCACCATCTACGACGTGCTGTGGACCACCCTGCGCCTCACCAGCGGGGGACCGATCACGTCCTGGGTGACGGACGGGCTCTGGAAGGGGGCCAAGCGCGTGACCCGGTCGCATCAGGCGCTGGCGGTCCTCGGATTCCTCACGGTGTTGTTTACGGTCGCCCTATGGGTCTGGCTCATCTGGATCGGCTAGACCCTGGTGCTGGAGATGTCTCCACGGGCGGTCCTGGAGAGCGCGACTGGACGGCCCGCGGACCTCTGGTCCCGGGTCTACTTCGCGGGCTCGACGATCATCACCATGAACATCAGCGAATACCGGCCGGGCAACCACGGCTGGCAGATTGTCTCCACGATCGCCGCCGCCAACGGCTTCTCCATGGTCAGCCTGATCATCACCTACCTCCTGCCGATCGTGGGCGCGGAGCTCGAGCGGCGGCGGCTTGCGGTCTACATCACGACGCTGGGCCGCACGCCGTATGAGATCCTGCTCCGCTCCTGGAACGGCTCCGACTTCGGAAAGCTGCCGGACCACCTGGTCGCCCTGACCCTGCCGATGCTGGAGGTCGGCCAGGGGCACCTCGCCTACCCCGTCCTCCACTGCGTCCACAGCCCGACGCGGGAGACGGCCCTGGCCG
>JAICSG010000162.1 GCA_025937035.1 Thermoanaerobaculia bacterium
CTACCGCCTGAAGGTAGTGACCCTGCGCATCCCGCCGTTGCGGGAGCGCCCCGGGGACATCAGCCAGCTTGCCGAGCACTTCCTGACCCTGTTCTGCCAGGAGCACGGCAAGGCGCCGAAGCGGCTGGGCTCCGGGGCCCTGGAGCTGCTCGCCCGCTACCCTTGGCCGGGCAACGTGCGGCAGCTCCGCAACGTCATGGAGTCCGCGGTGGTCTTCAGCCAGGGGGACGAGATCACCCCGGCCGACTTGCCGGTCGAGGTGCGGGAGTCCTCGACCATCTCGACCACCGGCACCCCCGTGCAGGCGGTGGCCGGCGAGCCGCGCACCATGGCCGACATCGAGCGCCACGCCATTCTGGAGACGCTGGACCGCACCGGGGGGCACCGCGCCAAGGCGGCGGACATCCTGGGGATCGGCCTGCGGACGCTGCAGCGCAAGCTCAAAGAATACAAGGATGAAGGCTATATCCAGGAGGATTGAGGAGAGACATGGAGCTCCACACCGAGGTGCTGATCCACAATGAGACCCTGGGGGTGAAAGGCGGGAGGGGCGTGCTCCTCCAGATCAGCCCCGAGGGCTATTACGAGGTGAGCTGCTTTTTCGGGGAGCGGCGCCACCGGACCCTCCTCCCGATCCAGGGGACCGTGCTGATCAGCCGCGATCCGGAGGACGTCACGAGCCCCGACCTGGAGATCGAGCGCTGATGGCCGCCAAGCTCTCCGTCAACGTCGATCACGTGGCGACGCTGCGGCAGGCGCGGCGGACCCTCTATCCCGATCCGGTCGAGGCGGCGCGGATCGCCGAGAAGGCCGGCGCGGCGGGAATCACCGTGCACCTGCGCATGGACCGCCGGCACGTTCAAGATTCAGACGTCGAGCGGCTGCGTGGCGCGGTGAAGGGCAAGCTCAACCTGGAGATGTCGAGCGCCGAGGAGATGGCGCGGGTAGCCCTGGCGGTCAAGCCCGACCAGGTGACGCTGGTGCCGGAGCGGCCGGAGGAGGTCACCACCGAGGGCGGGCTCAACCTCATCCTCTACGGCCGGCGGATCGCCGGGGTGGCCGAGCGGCTGGCCTCGGCGGGGATCGCCATCTCGCTCTTCGTCGATCCGGACCCCCGGCAGATCCAGGCGCTGGATTCCCTCAAGGGCAGCGGCGTCACCGGCTTCGAGATCAATACCGACGCCTATACCCGCGCCACCGAGCCGGACGCTTTGGCGGCGGAGCTGCGGCAGATCGCTGAGGCGGTGGAGCAGGGGAGATCGCTCGGCCTCCACTCCTACGCCGGCCACGGCCTGCGTACCGACAACGTGGGCCCGGTGGCCGCTATCCCGGGCATGGAGGAGCTGAACATCGGCCACGCCATCATCGCCCGCGCGGTGATCGTGGGGATTGAGGCGGCGGTGCGGGAGATGATGGCGGCGATGGCGGGGGGAAACGCCTGACCCGAGGCCTGGTAGCGGCCCCGGGTCGACGGGCTCAACCGCAAGGTTGGTACCAACTGCAGTAATTGTTGTAGGTGCACAACAGCGAGCCGTTGCAACAGGCGTACGTTGGGCTGTAGCAGGGAGTGTGAGTGTCGGTTTTGCAGGCTGACGTGGTGGTCTCGTAGGAGATCACCTCGTCCTGATTGTAGCAGCCGCTGCACGACGGGCAGTTGGGGCAGGTGTAGGTGGTCCGGATGAGATCTCGGCGGTACTCGCTGACAAGGTAGTCGAACCAGGTCGCGCCGCCGAAAGAGTTGCTCACATAGCAGTACGACGGACCGGCTTCGTAGCTGCCGGTGTAATACCAGTCGGACCAGTGATCCCACGGCGTATACGAGCACTGGCACGTGCTGAGGCAAGGGGCGCCATACTCGCCGCACGTCTCCGGCCCCCCCTTGCCCGGATCGTATCCACACTCCGTATCGCACGGCGTCGACTCCGTGCAGTCATTACAGTTTTCGAGATAGTCCTTGGCGATCAGGGGATGCTTCCTCTCCACTCGGCGGTGGTCTCCGGGACCGCTCACCGAGGAGTGGACGATCAACGGCACCGCCGGGCTCTTAGCGAGCTCGGCGCCGCGCTGCTTCAGGTCCTGGAAGGAGAGGGAGTCAACCAGACGCCCCTGCTGGCGGACCTCGATCCTGATGGCGGCGTCCTGCTGGGCGAGCTTGTGGAGATCGCGGACGAGGTCGGGGCGCAGGGCCAGGAGCTCGATCCTCCGCTCTCCTTGGAGGAGGGTCGTCGCGAGGTCGAGCGGAGGCTTGTCCCCACTCTGCGGGTTGACTTTCGGCAGCCGGGCGCCCGCGAGGCTCACGATCTCGGTGAGGAACGGCTTGCCGCTGACGAGATACCGGACTTCGAGAGGGGAGTCCTGCCCTAAGCCCGTGAGCCCGTAGAAGAGGTGCTGCTCGGGGGATAGAGGTTGGTAGTTGCCGTTTCCCTGCGGCGTCTTGGAGAGGGTCGACAGGAAGGCAGCCGCGCCACAGGCGGGGGGCGACTGAGCGGCCTGGGCCAGGGCAGGTAGAGCCAGAAGCGCGAGGGTCATGAGCCACAAGCTGATGCGACGCATTTTTCTCCTCCTTCTTGGATCGCTGAGTCACCCAACTCGGCCGAGCGGGTACAACCCTCCCCGCGGCTTTCACTCGGCGGCGAATAAATCGTCTAGAGTTATAAGCACAAGCTGGTGGACTGTCAACTCAACAAAGAGGAGACAAGCTCAGGCTTCGATTACCCCGCCCCCAGCTCCCCCCGGATCGCCACCGCCAGCTCTTCGGCCAGGGCGTCGATCGTGGCCTGCTCGGGGCCCTCGATCATGATGCGGGCCAGGGGCTCGGTACCGCTGTAGCGGAGGACGAGGCGGCCGTCGTCCCCCAGGCGATCCTCGACGGCGCGGGCCGCGGTGGTTACGGCGGGGAGGTCCTGGAAGGCCACCTTCCGTTTCACCCGCACGTTCAGCAGCACCTGCGGATAGCGCCGGAAGGGGGCCAGCATCTCCGAGAGAGGGCGGCCGTCCTGGTGGCGCACGAAGGCCATCTGGATGGCGGTCAGCAGGCCGTCCCCGGTGCTGGCGAGATGGCTCTGCACGATGTGGCCGGACTGCTCGCCGCCCAGCAGGATCCCCTCCTTGCGCATCGCCTCCACCACGTAGCGGTCCCCCACAGCGCAGCGGACGATGCCGATCCCCTCGGCCGCGAGAGCCCGCTCCAGCCCGAGGTTGCTCATCGAGGTGGCCACGATCTTGGAGGGATCCAGGCGTCCGCCGCGGTGCAGGCAGGTCGCCCAGAGATAGAGGATGGCGTCGCCGTCGCGCACCTCGCCCCTCTCGTCGGCCAGGATGCAACGGTCGGCGTCGCCGTCGAAGGCGGCCCCGAGGTCGGCCCCCTCGGCCATCACCCGGGCCGCCATCCCGGCGGGCGCGGTCGAGCCGCAGCCCTCGTTGACGTTGCGGCCGTTCGGCTCCGCGTGGAGCAGGACGACCCGGGCTCCCAGCCGTTCGAAGAGCTCGCGGCCGTAGGTAGAGGCGGCGCCGTTGCCGGTGTCGAGCACCACTTTCAGGCCGTCCAGGGGGCGCCCTTCCGGAAGGGTCGCGGCGAGATGGTGGAGATAGAGCTCGCGCAGGCCGGTCTCCACCGCGGGCTGTCCATCGGGCAGGTCCGGCACGTCGGCCGGGTGGGCCTTGAGGCGGAGCTCGAGGCTGAGCTCGTCCTCGTCGCTCCACTTGGTGCCTTGGGGATCGATGAGCTTGATGCCGTTGTCCGGATAGGGGTTGTGGCTGGCGGAGACGACCACGCCGGCCGTGGCGCCGGTCTCGCGGGTGAGGTAGGCCACCCCGGGGGTGGGAATCACCCCGGCGTATCGCACGTCGATTCCTCCGGCGGTGAGGCCGGCGGCCAGCCAGCGGCAGATCACGGGCGTGCTCTCGCGGGTGTCGCCGCCCAGCACCACCTTGGGCGGGGCGCCGTTGCCACGTTCCCGCAGGGTCGCGGCCAGCTGCACGGCGAGCGCCGTGACCGTGGGACGGTCGAGCGGTGGCTCGCCGAAGTGGCCGCGGACGCCGTCGGTTCCGAAGAGGCGGGTCGAATCTTGGCTCAAGTCTGCTTTCCCTTTTCTTTGCGTGGTTTCTGGGGTGCCGGACGCTCGGGAGGCGGCTCGATCGGCACCGTCACCGTCACCGTCGAGGGGGGCGGGATGATCTGGATCAGCGGATCGGGGAGGACGACAGCCACGTCCGGCTCCTCGAAGGTGCTGCTGTGGCCGTCCAGGCTGATCGGACGGGTCGAGAGCGCCTCGATGCGGGAGAGTATCGGCTCCGGACCGATGACGAAGATCTGGTTGGGGAGGACCTCGGGCTTTCCGACCGTCGCCCCCGCGACCGGCCGGCCGGTGAGCTTCGCCACCACCGGCAGCCGCACCGAGACCTCCCGCTCAAGGTCCGCCCGGATCGTGTTGGGCTCGATCGACACCACCTCCAGGCCGTCCGGCAGCAGGACGTTCTCCGAGGTGAGACTGATCGTGGCGAGCCCCATCTGGCGCTGCCCGAGGTCGACGCTCACGTTCACCATGTAGGGGCTGAGCTGGCGGATCGCCTTCTTGCTCCCCCGGACGCGGACGTTCACGGTCTGCACCGGATTGATCATGACGAAGCCGTTGGGGCGGTTGTAGACGATGGCCGCCTCGACCACCTTTTCGCTGGAGACCAGGCGGTCCTCGACCGAGACGTTGAACCAGATGCCGATGGCGATGCCCAGCGCCAGCAGCCGCAGCCCCCAGGTGCGCGCCCACTCGTTCATTGGCCGCCGCCCCCCTGCGGATAGAGCTCGGTCACCAGGTAGCGGTAGAGGGCGTTGCGCAGGGTGTTGCTGTCGAGGTCCGAGGTCAGCTCGCCGTTGTAGGCCAGGGAGATCGTGCCCGTCTCCTCGGAGACCACCACGGCCACGGCGTCGGTCTCCTCGGTGATGCCGAGGGCGGCGCGGTGGCGGGTGCCGTACTCCTTGGAGAGCTCGGGGTTGGCCGTCAGCGGCAGGAAGCAGCCGCCGGCGGCGATCCGGTCGTCCTGGATGATCGCCGCGCCGTCATGGAGAGGCGTGTCGGGCTGGAAGAGGTTGATCAGCAGGTCGTAGGAGACCACGGCGTCGAGCTCGATGCCGTTCTCGATGTAGTTGCGCAAGCCGTGCAGCCGCTCGATGACGATCAGGGCGCCGATGCGCCGGGTCGAGAGGGTGGTGGCGGCCAGCACGATCTCGCCGAACGAGGCCACCACCTTCTGCTGCTTGGCGAGCCCCCAGAGCGGATTGCGCCCGAAGTCGGCGAGGGCGCGGCGGATCTCCTGCTGGAAGAGCACGATGACGGCGAAGGGGAGGACGATCAGCAGGTTCTCCAGGATCCGCTGCAGGGTCGGCAGCTCCATCCAGACGGCCGTGTAGTAGACCAGCCCGATGAACAGCAGCCCGAGCACCATCTGCACGGCGCGGGTGCCACGGATCAGCAGGAGCAGGTTGTAGATGATGATCGCGACCGCCAGCACGTCGATCAGATCGCGCCAGGTCAGGATCTCCAGGAAGCGCAGCATCAAGAGTCGGCCCCCTGCCGCTCGACGGCGTACCAGATGTCGAGAAACTGCGCCGTCTCGGCCACGTCGTGGACCCGCACGATGGCGGCTCCCTGGCTCGCGGCCCAGGCCGCGGCGGCGAGGCTGCCGCCAAGCCGGCGCTCGGGGGGCGTGTCGGGCCGGGCGGAGGCCCGCGCAAGGAAGCTCTTGCGGCTGGCCCCCAGGAGGAGCGGCCGGCCGAGGGTCTGAAGCTCGTCCAGGCGGCGGATCAGGGCCAGGTTCTGCTCCCAGGTCTTGCCGAAACCGATCCCGGGATCGAGCACGAGCTGCTCCTCGGCGACCCGCAAGCCCACCGCCCGCCGGACGGCGTCCCCGAGCTCGGCGCGCACCTCGCCCAGGAGATCCTGGAAATGGATGCCCCGCTGCATGGTGGCGAGATCGCCCCGGCTGTGCATCAGCACCAGCGGGCACCCCGCCGCCGCCACGGCCTCGCCGAGGCTGGGGTCGGAGAGGGCCGTCACGTCGTTGATCAGGTCGGCGCCGGCCGCGAGGGCTCGGGCGGCTACCTCCCCCTTGCGGGTGTCGACCGAGATCGGCGCGTCCGGGGCGGCGCGCAGAGCTTCCAGGACAGGGAGCAGGCGGGCGGCCTCCTCCTCGGGAGAAACCGTCCGCGCCCCCTCCCCATAGACGCCGCCGCCCGGGCGCGTCGACTCGGCGCCGAGGTCGAGGATCTCGGCCCCATCGGCGAGCATGCGCAGGCCCTGCTCCACGGCGCGGGGCGGATCGAGCCAGAGGCCGCCGTCGCTGAACGAGTCGGGGGTGAGATTGAGGATGCCCATCACCCGCGGGCGCCCTCCCAATTCGAGGGAGCGCTGGCGGGGCAGGCGCAGGGTCCAGGCTCGGGTGAGGGTCGCGGTCTCCATCCAGGGGGTGAGGGCGAGGGGCCCGGTCCCAAGTCTATCGCAGCCAGGAGCAAGAAAAAGGGCGGGGACTTGTCCCCGCCCCTACGTTCCCGCCCGGTGGGGCAGGCCTTACGCCGACTTCTCCGGCTCGGGCATCTGCGCCGCGCGGCGCTTGGCGCCGGCCAGGTCCGGCTGCTCGACCTGGGCGGCCACGTCGTCGCGGACCTCGGTCTGCACGTCCGAGCCGGTGGGCGCCAGGGTATCGCCGCCGCGGGCGGCCGAGGAAACCTCCACCTCGGGCACCTGCTGGCCGCCGATGACGAGACCCTCGCCGGGCGGGGCCTCCCGCGGCGGGGCCGGTTCGTGACCGGTCATCTGCCGGATGGTGTTGTAGACCTCCTCGCCGTCGAGCGTCTCGCGCTCCAGCAGGTCGCGAGCGATGCGCTCCAGGACGTCCCGGTGCTCGGTGAGGATCGCCGTGGCGCTCTCGTAGCCGGCCTGGACGATGCGCGCGACCTCGCGGTCGATGCGGATCGCCGTGTCCTGGCTGTAGTCGGCCCGCTGGGCGAACTCACGGCCGAGGAAGACCGGCTCTTCCTTGCTGCCGTAGGCGAGGGGCCCGAGCTCCGACATCCCCCACTCGCAGACCATGCGGTGGGCCATCTCGGTGGCGCGCTCGATGTCGTTGCCGGCGCCGGTCGTGATGTCCTCCTGGGTCAGCTCCTCGGCCACCCGGCCGCCCATCAGGATGGCGATCTGCGCCTGCACATACATCTTCTTGTACGTGTACTTGTCCTCGGTGGGGAGCTGCATGGTGAGGCCGAGCGCCCGGCCGCGCGGGATGATGGTGACCTTGTGCAGCGGGTCCGCCCCCGGCGTGAAGCAGGCCACCAGGGCGTGCCCCGCCTCGTGATAGGCGGTGATCCGCTTCTCGTCGTCGGTCAGCATCATGGTCTTCCGCTCGACGCCCATGATGACCTTGTCTTTGGCGAACTCGAAGTCCCCCATGTCGACCTTCTTCTTGTTGCGCCGGGCGGCGATCAGCGCCGCCTCGTTGACCAGGTTGGCCAGGTCGGCGCCGGCGAAGCCGGGGGTGCCGCGGGCGATCACCGCCAGGTTGACGCTCTCGTCGAGCGGGATGTTGCGGGTGTGGACCTTGAGCACTCCCAGGCGGCCGTTGATGTCCGGACGGTCGACCACCACGCGGCGGTCGAAGCGGCCGGGGCGCAGCAGCGCCGGGTCGAGCACGTCGGGCCGGTTGGTGGCCGCGATCATGATGACGCCCTCGTTCGCGTCGAAGCCGTCCATCTCGACCAGCAACTGGTTGAGCGTCTGCTCGCGCTCGTCGTGACCGCCGCCGAGCCCCGCGCCGCGGTGGCGGCCCACGGCGTCGATCTCATCGATGAAGATGATACAGGGCGCGTGTGCCTTCCCCTGCTCAAAGAGATCTCGCACGCGGCTCGCGCCAAC
>JAICSG010000881.1 GCA_025937035.1 Thermoanaerobaculia bacterium
ACGTCGGTCTCCTTCGGCAGCTTCTTGAGCAGCTCGCCGATCTGCTCGTCCATGAAGGCGATCTCGCCGTCGTAGAGGCGGTGGGGCCCCGTGGCGGCGTCGGCGAAGCGGGTGGGCGGCCGGTACTCCTCGTGCGGATCGTAGTAGTGCACCCAGAGGAAGAAGGGTGCTTTGAGCCCCCCCAGTGCCTTCAGGGCGGCGGCCGTGGTATCCTCCGCCGTCCGTTCCGAAACCACGCTCCCTTGAGAATAGCCCGCGCCGAGGTCGTCGTCGTAGACGCGGAAGCCTTGGTCCAGCCCCTGCCGTCGCGCCAGGACCACGGCCGAGACCACCGCCGCCGTGTCGTAGCCGTGCGCGGCCAGGCGCTCGGCGAGGGTCTGGATCTTCGGCGCCAGCACGAAGGTGCCGTTGTCGCGCACCCCGTGCCGGGGCGGGAAGAGGCCGGTGAGGATCGACGCGTGGCTGGGCAGGGTGACCGGGGCGGCGGTGTCGCAGCGGACGAAGCGGGTGCCGCGGGCGGCCAGGGCGTCGAGGTTGGGGGTATGGGCCTGCGGGTACCCCCAGGCGCCCAGGTGATCGGCCCGGGTGGTGTCCATGGTGATCAGGACCAGGTTGGGGGCGCGCCGGGCCGGCTTGGGGGCTCCGAAACCGGCGGCGGCGGCGGCGAGAAGGGACGCGCCGAGGACCGCGGCCCCCAATCTTGAGGAAGAGGATCGCTTTTGTGTCTGGCGAGCACCATGAGTCTTGTTAGCGGACATCAACATGTCAGCACCCTGCTTCTGAAAAGGCGTCGAATCTCTGCCGGTCCTTAGGATCGGTGGCGAGTATAGCAGTCGCGGAAGTCTGGCCTGAGATCGATTTCGGCTGGGGGGAGGTCCCCCGGCCGTGCAGTGGATCAGGAGGTGTGGTGCCTCCTCTTTCGCCCCGTCCCCTAGGAGGGGGGACAATGATGGCCAAATCTCGTGTCTCGCTGTGGGTACGTCTGACGCTGTTCCTCGTCGTTTGCGCCCTCGCCGCTCTCCCGGTGACGGCCCAGGTCGCGAAGCAGGGTAATGATGTTCTCTCTTCGCTGGCCTTCGTGCATGAAAAGCTGCAGGCTCCGGACGACATCGAGCCGATCGGCAACGTCCGGGCGATCACCGACAAGGCGCTCCAGAACGGTTGGGAGGCCTACAAGATCGGCGTCGGCCCGAACGCCGAGTGGAACGCCTCGATCGACAAGCGCACCGGCCTCGTCACCTTCGCCGAGGGCGGCAACGTGGCCTGGATCCCGGGCCATGGCAACCACCTCACCACCAAGGATCTCGGCCTCTTCCTGAAGGCCAAGCCGCAGATCGACCTGGAGGTGATGGACGCCATCGCGCGCGACTACATGCCGCGCGTCAAGTCGTTCGTGGGCTTCGACCCGAGCCAGCTCGCCCTGAACCGCGCGCGGTCGGGCCAGCCGGCCGGCCACGTCTGGTTCGTGGACTACGACGTGGTCCGCGAGGGGATGCCGATCGAGGGCGCGCGCGTCGTCTTCCGCGTCAACAACGGCAACCTGATCCAGTACGGCTCGGAGAACCTCCCGGTCCCCGGCGCCACCGTGCCGCCGACCCGCCTCACCAAGAAGCAGGCCCAGGAGGCCGTCGCCAGGTACGTCGGCGGCTTCCAGGTGGGCGACACCTTCCGGGACAATGGCAGCCTCCACCTGCTGCCGTCCGCCATTCCCAGCAAGAAGTTCGCCGAAGGGTATGAGTTCGGCAAGGGCCGCGGCATCGCCAAGGTGTGGCAGGTCGTCTTCCATCGCGACGGCGTGATGGGCACCTGGCGGGCGCGCGTCGACGCCGCCACCGGCGAGGTCCTCAGCTTCGAGGACATCAACGAGTACGTGTCCGCGCAGGCCACCGGCGGCACCTATCTCAACTCGCCGACCACCGGCTCCGAGGTCGTGCGTCCGGTTCCGTACGCCACCGTCGGGACCACCACCACCAACTCGGCCGGCATCTACAACTTCACCAGCGCGGTCACCTCGAACCTCTCCGGCACCTACGTCAGGATCTCCGACACCTGCGGCTCGATCTCGCAGGCGTCCGACGCCTCGGGCAACATCGCCTTCGGCACCTCGACCGGCACCGACTGCACGACGCCGGGCCACGGCGGCGCGGGCAACACGCACTCCTCGCGCGAGCAGTACTATCAGGTCAACCGGATCAAGGAAGTGGTCCGCGGCTGGCTGCCCAGCAACACCTGGATCAACCAGCAGCTCACCGTCAACGTCAACCTGAACCAGACCTGCAACGCCTACTGGAACGGCTCGACGCTGAACTTCTTCAAGTCGGGCGGCGGCTGCGCCAACACCGGCCAGATCGCCGGCGTGTCGCTGCACGAGTTCGGCCACGGCATCGACCAGAACGACGGCACCGGCACCGCCACCGACGGCGCCACCGGCGAGTCCTACGGCGAC
>JAICSG010000827.1 GCA_025937035.1 Thermoanaerobaculia bacterium
CGCCGCCGCGGCGAGCGCTCCGGTGTCCCGGGAGCGAACCCCGCGGTCCTGCCCGCCGCTGACGGAGGTGACGGCGCCGAGGTCCATCGCGCCCGCGTGCCGGCGGGCGTCCAAGAAGCGGTAGGCGGTCCGGAAGAAGGTCCGGAAGAAGAGGAAGCCCGGCCGCCAGGCGGGGAACGTGCGCCACGACCACTCCAGGAGATGGGGGGAGACGTCCTCGAACATGGCCCCCGCGACGTCCCGGGCCCGGCTGAGCGCGAGGTGGGCCCAGGTGCCGCCGGCGCTCACTCCCCAGACGTGCAGGGGGAGGGCCCCCGCCCGGCGGCGCAGGAAGGCGAGCCCGTCCTCCACGTCGCGGTCGAAGAACCCGTCGATGGGTCCGCTGCCGCCGAAGCCCGGAAAGTCGAGGGTCAGGACGTGATAGCCGGCGGCGCGCAGGGCCTGGATCCGTCCCCGCAGGTGGAAGTAGGCCTTCCCCCAGACCAGCCAGGGAGGGAGGAGGAGGACGGCGCCGCGGGGGCGCTCCGCCGGAAACCAGATCGCCGACAGGGTCCCGGGCCGGCCTCGCCGCGGCACGGTCAGGACCTCGAACGGCGCCAGCTCCTCGCGGGGCTCCGGCTGCCGCGCGGCCGGAAGGTGTGGGGACAGATGCAGGAACAACCCCATCGAGAGCCGCTCCTCCCGGGCTCCCGGCCGGAGCGGCACGGGATTCTCGACCACGGACCTCGCCGCCATGCGTTCTACCCTCCCCATGCTCACATGGACATTAGTCGTGGCGGGATGTCCCGGCGTTACACCCACGTTAATCACACGATCCTCCCCTTTCCGGTCCTCCCTCTTGACAAGTTTCAAACGGTGTTTGAAACTAGGTTTGAGATGGAGAGGACGGAGACCCACGGAACCGAGCTGACGGCGGCCGAGGGCGGGCCCACCCGGGAGCGCCTGATCGAGGTGGCCGAGCGCCTGTTTGCCGAGCGGGGGTTCGCGGCGACCTCGGTGCGCCACATCACGGCCGAGGCCGGCTGCAATTTGGCTGCCGTCAACTACCACTTCGGCGGCAAGGACCAGCTCTACGAGGAGGTCTTCCGCCGACGCCTGGAGGCGACCCGGGAGCAGCGCCTGGCGAGCATCCGCCAGACGGTGGCCGAGGCGGCAGGACGCCCCTCGCTGGAGTCGCTCCTGAGCTCCTTCGCCATCGCCTTCCTGGAGCCGTTCATGACCACCAGTGAGGGACGGCAGTGGCACCGGCTGATGCGGCGGGAGCTGCACGAGCCCCACCTGCCGCAGGGGATGTTCGTGGGCGGGATCATCACCCCGGTCTACGAGGAGCTGGCGGCGGCCCTGGTGCGGGTAGCCCCCGGGCTCGACCTGGAGACGGCCCGCTACTGCACCTACTCCGTGGTCGGGCAGCTCGTGCAGCTCCTGCGGGTCGAGCGCTACGCCGAGGAGGCGGGCTTCGGGCAGGCCCCCAGGGTGTCGCTGCCCGAGCTGATCGAGCACGTCGTGCTCTTCTCCGCGGCCGGCGTCCGCGCCGCGGCGGAGGCCCGGGCATGAGGTGGGGAGCGGCCGCCCTGCTGGCGATTTCGATGTCGGGTTGCGCCACGCTCGCGCCGGCCGCCAGGCCCGCGGCGACGGTCTCCCCGTCGCCCTCTCTCCCCTGGGCGCCGCCGCCCGGCGCCACGCCTCCCCCGTCGAGCCCGAAGCCTCTCGCGATCCCCGAGGACCTGCGGGGCCGCGCCACGAATCTCACCCTCACGGACGTGGTGGACGTGGCGCTGCGCAACAGCCCACAGACCCGCGAGGCCTGGTGGCGGGCCCGCGCCGCGGCCGCGGAGATCGACATCCGGCGCGCCAGCCTGCTGCCGGAGATCGACGTCGAGATCCAGGCCCTGCGCGCCCGCCAGGCGATCTCCGGAGGGCAGGCCACCTTCTCGCAGACCACCCTGGGCCCGGGGCTCACGCTCAACTATCTGCTCTTCGACTTCGGGGGACGGCAGGCCGACGTCGAGGCGGCCCGCCAGGCCCTGTTCGCGGAGAATTTCCTCCACGGCCAGGCGATCCAGGACGTGGTGCTCCAGGTCGAGCGCGCCTACTACCAGTACCAGGGGACCAAGGCGCTGCTGGCCGCCGAGCGGACCAGCCTCCAGGAGGCCCAGACCAATTTTCAGGCCGCCGACGAGCGCCGCCGGGCCGGGGTGGCCACGATCACCGACGTCCTCCAGTCGCGCACCGCGCTGGCTCAAGGTCAGCTCAACGTCGAATCGCTCGAGGGGCAGCTCCAGGCCGTGCGCGGCGGGCTCGCCGCCGCCATGGGGCTGCCGGCCAACGTCCCCTACGACGTGGCGCCGCTGCCGGCCGACCTGGCGCCGAAGGCCACCAGCGAGGCGGTGGAGGACCTGATCGCCCGCGCGCTCGCCGGCCGGCCCGACGTCGAGGCCGCCCGCGCCCAGTCCCTCGCCGCCGCCAGCGACGTCGAGCGCGAGCGAGCCGGCCTGCGGCCGCGTCTGTCGTTCCAGGCGGCCTTGAGCAACCCCTACTACGGGGGCGGGCTCACCACGCCGGGCGGAATCTATTCGGGAGCGCTGGTGCTCAGCTATCCGCTGTTCGACGCCGGCGGCCGGGCGGCGCGGGTGCGCCAGGCGCAGGCCGATCTGGAGGCCTCCCGCGCCCA
>JAICSG010000087.1 GCA_025937035.1 Thermoanaerobaculia bacterium
GCTGATGGCGCCGCCCGGCTACCGGCCGGAACTGGACATCGCCGTCGTGGGGCCGGACGGGACCTTCGTGGCGACGTGCAACTGCTGGCTGGATGCGCGGAGCAAGGCGGGATTGTTCGAACCGGTCTCGACGCACCCGGACCACCGCCGCCGGGGGCTGGGGCGGGCGCTGCTCTTCTACGGATGCTCCCAGCTCCGCGCGCTTGGCGCTGAGACCGCCTGGGTCGTGTCCAGGTTCGTCAACCCTGCCGCCACGCGCCTCTATGAGAGGATCGCCGACGATGGTCCCCCGGCCTGGAAGCTGGAAACCACGCTCGCGGACCTGAGGCTCAGCATCCAGCTCCAGCAGGACCCCGAAAAGCGCCAGGCGCTGACCTCCATTCTGGGGAACCTCGAGGCCCTCCTGCCCAAGAGGTGACCCGGGGCCGCCAAACGGCTAAACTAGGGGCCAACGGAAATCCGTTGCAGCCCGGCCTCGGCCGTCTCCACCTCAGGGAGCAAGGGAAAGCTATGGAGCAATATCACATCTATCCATGGGAGGTGGTCGTCATGATCGCCCTCGTGGCCTTCGTCATCTGGTTTCGCCGCCAGCAGGCCTTGAAATCGGGAGCCGTCGCCCCCAAGAGGAAGGACGGCAAGGAGACTCCCGAGGACGCCTACATGCGCCTCCGCTATCAGGCGCTCACCACCGTCGCCGCCCGGCTCGGCCTGCCGGGCGAGCTGAAGCCCAACGACCCCTACGGCGTGATCATGGAGATGGGGATCCCGAAGTCGGTGGTGACCCTCGCCGCCTTCGCCGACGGCGACGCCCGGCTCTACTACAAGACGGGCGGTGGGATGGTCGGTGGCATCAGCCATGAGAAGGTCCGCCGGGCCGCCCAGGAATTCGTCGCCCTCTCCCGGAAGGTCCTCGGCCGGATGGCCAAGACCACCGAGTACCCCCTCCCCGAAACGGACCGGGTGCGGTTCTACGTGCTCACGCCCCGCGGTGTCTTCACCACCGAGACCGACCGCCAGCGGCTGGGCGAGATCCCGAGCGACCTCTCGACCCTGTTCCGGAGCGGCCAGGAGGTGGTCACCCAGATGCGGGAGGTGCAGGAGACCCGGGAGGCGACGTCGCGCCCGCTCATCGTCCCCCGGCCGCCCGTGATCGAGGACGATCCTCCGGCGGCCGAGCCGGCCCCGCCCGCGGAGCCGGCTTGACGGAGACGGGTTTCCTGATCCGGAGGGCGGAGCCCGCGGACGCCGGGCCCCTGGCGGAATTCGCGGCCCGGATCTTCGACGAGACGTTCGGCCCCGACAACCGGCCGGAGGACATGGCCGCGCACCTGGCGAACCGCTTCGGGGTCCGCCAGCAGACCGAGGAGATCCTGAATCCGGCCGTCGTCACGCTCTTGGTGGAGGAGGACGGCCGGCTGATCGCCTTCACCCAGGTGACGACCCTGCACACCCCTCCGTCCTGCGTGATGGGGGAGGCGCTGGTGGAAATCGGGCGCTTCTACGTGGACCGCCCCTGGCAGGGCAAGGGGCTCGCGCAGCGCCTGATGGCCGCCGCCAAGGACGCGGCGCGGGAGCTCGGCGGCCGCACGATCTGGCTGGCCGTCTGGGAGCACAACCCCCGCGCCATCGCCTTCTACGAGAAGCACGGCTTCCGCGACGTGGGGAGCCAGGACTTCCTCCTGGGCTCGGACCTCCAGACGGACCGGGTGATGGTGGCGGAGCTCTAGCCCGCCTGGGCCGCCGCGGCCTCGCTCTCCACCGCCTCCGGCACGCGGCCGTGACGGAGGGTCCAGTCCCGGAGGTCCCGCAGGAAGGCGCGGACGAAGTCGCGGGTGGGCTCGTGGATGAGCTCGCCCGTGGGGGCGAATTTCTCCGCCGCCTGCCCCACGGCCACACCGGGGTGCGGCAGGACCAGCGCCAGGGTCGAGAAGAGCACCACCTTGAGCTGCTGCTGGGCGCGGGCGGTGCCGATCGCCCCGGTCGAGGCGCCCATGATGCCCACCGGCTTGCCTACGAAGACCGACTTGCCACCGGGGCGCGAGGCCCAGTCGATGGCGTTCTGGAGCACGCCGGGCACGCTGTGGTTGTACTCGGGGGTGACGAGGAGGAGCGCGTCCACCCCGGCGATCGCCCGCTTGAGCCTCTCGACCTCCGCCGGCCGCTTCCCATCGGCGTCCAGGTCGCCGTTGTAGAGCGGGATGCCGTCGAGATCGAAGGCCTCGATCTCCATCCCTGGGGGAGCGAGCTCGCGCGCCGCCGCCAGGAGCCGGCGGTTGTAGGAGCCTCGCCGCAGGCTACCCGCTACCCCCAAGACCCGGATGGGTCCATTCCACTCGTCCATCCTGCCCATGTCCTCGCCTCCCTTCCGGCTTCAGGGAGAGAGCAAGAGCGATGCCTTCAGCCCGCGACCTCGCGCAGCCGCCCGGGGAGCGCCGCCAGGAAGGGCCCGAGGTCGTCCGTGTCCGGCAGGGTGATCTCGATCCGGCCGTTCTTCGTCCGCGCCACCTTCCCTTCCCCTTCCATGACGAGCGGCACCTGGATCGCCTCGCGGTCGAGCGGGATCTCGTCGGTGACCTCGAAGAGGCGGTTCATGATCTGCTGATCGATGACGCGCATGGCCGGCTCTCTCTCCTGAAGGGAAGCGGCCCGCCGCCGGGAGACGGCGGGCCTGGGGTCCGCTAGACCTGATTGTACGGCACGCAGTCCGTGGCACACGCCGCGTCCGCGAAGCACTGGTTGCTGTAGACCTGGCCGTTGCTGCAGATCACCGGGCTGTAGATCTCGGGGCAGATCGCGTTGGGGTTCGGCTTGCACTTGGGAGCGGCGAAGGAGGCGGAGCCCGCGCCGATGGCGCCCGTCAGGGCGATCGCGAAGGCGACCTTGGGAATGAGCTTGGCTCGGATCATTGGGTGCTCCTTTCCAGGTAAGACCCGCCACCATGGCGGGCCCGAGCAAAGGGCACTGTACCGGCCGAGCTCAAGGAATTCAACTTGATTTCTATATCCAAATAAGTTAATAGCAATCCCGCGCGGATTGTCACAGTCTGGCGTCAACCCTTCAGCATCTTCCCGCACTTACATCTGTACCAGCTTATGAAGCCGGTAGGTACAGGTGTCTGTTCCGCAGGAACCAACCCCAAAGGAGGGGACATGTTGAGAAGCACTGCCAGAGCCGTTCTCATCCTCCTCGTCGCCACCCTCGCCGTCCCGGCCGTCTGGGCCACCACGGCGGTGGAGCGTACGGAAAGCGACATGATTCAGGAGTCGGCGCTCATCGTGACGGGGCACTGCACGCATCTGCAGAGCCAGTGGGTGGGGCGCACCCTGGTGACGCTCGCCACGATCCAGGTCACCGAGGCGCTCAAGGGGGACCCCGGCGCCACCGTGACGGTGGCCCTGCCGGGTGGCGTCGACTCCAATCGCAAGATCCCGGTGGCGATGAGCTACCCCGCCGCCCCGCAGATCTATCCGCAGGAGGACGTGCTCCTCTTCCTGGTCCCCGAGGACCTGGTGGCCGGCAGCTATTCGATCGCCGGCTTCTCGCAGGGGAAGCTCACCCTCGCCACCGATGCGCAGGGAAAGAAGGTGGCCACCCAGGATCTGAGCGCGCTCAACCTCCAGGGCCGTAACGGGTCGCTCCGGCGTGGCGCGGCCAAGACCATCCAGCTCGACGAGCTCCGCCAGCGGATCCGGCAGACCCCGGCCGCCGGACGGGAGCGGTGACGGCCAACGGCTCGCGAAAGAGGAGAAGAGACGCCATGAAAAAAGCTTTCACCCGGATCTCCATGGCCGCCCTGCTCGCGGCCTCCCTCGGCTCCGTCCCCGCCCTGGCCGGCGGCTTCCTGGAGAGCCTCGACATTACCGGCTTCGTGCCGTCGCCCGTCCCCGGACAGGTCAACGCCAGGCTGGTGCGCATCTTCCACGACCCCCGCTGCATCCCGGTGCGGTGGCACGTGAACAACACCATCGACCCGATCCCCAATCCGCTCGGCGCGCCGTTCCTGTCGCTGGCGGACGCCACCACGGCCTTCAACAAGTCCTTCGATGCCTGGACCCAGATCCCGACCTCGTACATCGACGAGAGGATCGTGGGGACGACCGCCAACCCGGGGTTGGCGGGCTTCGACATGGTCAACGAGCTGACCTTCCGGACCTCCTCCGGCTTCGGAGCGATCGCCTCCACCCCCTCGATCACCCTCATCGCGGACTCTCAGCTCAACGACGGCGACGACATCGACGGGGACGGCACCCCCGATGTCTCCAGCGCCATCACGACCTGTGCCGTGGCCCCGGACGGCCACACCATCTTCCCGGCCGGCTTCTACAAGGCGGGGACCATCCTGGACGTGGACGTGCAATTCAACGTCAAGGCCAGCAACGGGTTCCGGCTCACGGTGAACGATGCCGACGTGGATACGGTCACCCGCTCGGTGGACCTCCAGGCGACCGCCACCCATGAATTCGGCCACTCGATCGGCCTGTCGCACGTCCTCAACAACCAGAAGAGCCCGACCGACGGTAATGCGGCGACCATGTTCCCGTTCATCGACACCGGGGACCCGGCCGCCGAGCTGGCCCAGCGCTCCCTGGACAGCGACGATATCGCCTACGCCTCCTACTTCTACCCGGAGGGGTCGGCGGCGTCCGGCCCGGCCGCGCTCCAGCCGGGGGATATCCCCTTCGGCCTCGTCTACGGCCTGATCAAGGGGTCGGTCACCCACGGGGTGCTCAACCAGCCGGTGGCCGGAGCCAGCGTCTCGGCCACCAACACCCTGACCGGCGAGCTGTTCGCGACCGCCTTCAGCGGCACCAGCCAGCTCTCCTACGATCCGAGCACGGGCGGCATCTTCCTGGTCGACCCGACGTACAACATCCTCGACGGCAACTACACGATCCCGGTCAAGCTGGGCCTCTACAACCTTTCGATCGCTCCGGTCGACGGCACACCGGTGCCCGCCAGCTCGGTCAGCCTCAACGCCCAGATCGGCGCGATCTTCGGCCAGCAGAATTTCAACGAGGAGCGCTGGAGCGGCTCCGGCCTGGAGTCCGCGGTCGAGGCCGATCCCGGCTTCGCGGTGCCGGTGGCGGGTGTGCCCGGCCTGACCCAGGGCCACATCGATTTCATCACCAACAACCAGGTGACGATCAGCAACTTCGGCTCGCGGGACTTCGTCGGCTTCACCGGCCAGCCGGCGGGAAGCTACTACGCCGTGCGGGTGCCGGCGAGCCAGATCTCGGCGGTCAACCCCGGCGGCGACCTCTACATCCAGGAGGCCCTGTTCGACACCTTCGTGTTCGACGCCTCGGTGGTCCCGGCGTTCGCCGAGGCCGACCTCGTCACCGGCACGGTCAGCGGCGGCACGGCGACCCTCGACCTCGACCACCCGCTCGCCAGGGCCACGCGTTTCATCGGCCGGGACAACGACTTCGCGCCGTTCTACTTCCCCCTGCCGAACGTGCTGGGCAAGCTGGTGCGCAGGGGGATCGACCGCGGCGACATCCAGAACCTCTTCATCGTCCTGCGCCTGCCCACCGCCACGCCGTTCCCGGGGGTCTCGGCCCTGCCGCCCACCATCGGCCTCGACGGCGGGGTGGCCAGCAACGACGCGCCGATCTTCGGCTACTCCTACGTCTCCACGGACGGCGCGACGTGGAACCAGGTCACCAACTTCAACTTCCGGTTCTCGCTGGTGGTGACCAAGGCCGACTGATTTTCCGAGGGGCGGGGGGGCACCTCCCCGCCCCGTTTTGTTACATTGGCGGTATGCAGGATCATGCCGCGCCCGAAACCGACCTCTTCCTCTCCCTGACCCCCGAGAAGGTGCTGTCCGCCGTCGAGGCCGGGGGCCTCGAATGCAACGCCGTCTGCTACCCTCTGAACTCGTTCGAGAACCGGGTCTATGAGGTGGAGCTGGCCGACCGTTCCCGGGTGGTGGCCAAGTTCTACCGCCCCGGCCGCTGGAGCGAGGAGCAGATCCTGGAGGAGCACCTGTTCCTCAAGGACCTCGCCTGGCAGGAGATCCCGGTCTGCACCATGCGGCCGTTCCCCGGGGGTGGCACGCTGCGGCGGGTCGACAATATTTTCTACTGCCTCTCGGACCGCAGCGGCGGGCGGGCCCCCGACGAGCTCGACGAGGCCGGGGCGCGGCGACTCGGCATGCTGGTGGGACGGATGCACAACGTCGGCGCCCGCCGGGAGGCCGAGCACCGGCTGCGGCTGACCGCCGACACCTACATCCGGGAGAACCTCGACTGGCTGGAGGCGCACGACGTGCTCCCGCACCACCTGCGGGACCGCTACTTCGACACCGCGCTCTCCATCGCCGCCATCGCCGACCGCCGGATGGCCGGGGTGCCGGTCCACCGCATCCACGGCGATCTCCACCTGGGGAACATCCTCTTCCGGGACGGCCTGCTGCGGGTGCTCGACTTCGACGACATGGTGGTGGGGCCGGCCGTGCAGGACCTCTGGCTGGCCCTCCCCGGCCGCGACGCCTATACCCAGACCCTGCGCGAGCGTTTCCTCGAAGGCTACATCCAGTTCCGCGACTTCGACCGCTCGACGCTGTCGCTGGTTGAGCCGCTGCGCGGGATGCGGATCATCCACTACGCCGCCTGGATCGCCCGCCGCTGGCACGACCCCGCCTTCCCCGCCGCCTGGCCGCACTTCGGCACCCCGGACTACTGGGAGCGCGAGACCCAGGATCTCGAGGAGCAGCTCGCCGTGATCCGCGGCGAGGCCACCCCCGAAGAGGCTCATGAACGGCTCCTCGAAGAAGGGACCGAGCCTGAGGAGGAGGTCACGTTGACCAACAAGGATTTTTTCTGGGATTGGGAGGGCTGAGCCTCACTCCGGCCATGCCGGGGTGGTGAGGGTTTCCCGCAACTTTCCCCGTTTTTCCCCGTATCCAGCCCAGACCCCCTCCCGGGGTCTGGGGAAGTTGTTGTCCTGACGTTTCATTTCGACGGGAGATCTCAATGCGCAAACCGCTCCTTCTCGTCCTCGCCCTCACCCTGCTCGCCTCGTCCGCCCGCGCCGCCCTCGATCCCGGCCTGCTCGCCGGGATGAGCGCGCGCTCGATCGGGCCCGCGGGCATGAGCGGCCGGGTACCCGCCGTCTCGGCGGTGGAATCGAATCCGAACATCGTCTACATCGGCTCCGCCGCGGGGGGCGTCTGGAAGTCCACCAACGGCGGGCTCACCTGGACCCCCGTCTTCGACGACCAGCAGGTCTCCTCGATCGGCGCCGTGGCGGTCTCCCCCTCCAACCCGGACGTGGTCTGGGTGGGGACCGGCGAGGGGAACCCCCGCAACAGCGCCTCGGTGGGCGACGGCGTCTACCGCTCTCTGGATGGCGGTAAGACCTGGACGCATCTGGGGCTGGAGAAGACCGAGCGCATCACCCGCATCGTGGTCCACCCCACCAATCCGGACATCGCCTGGGTGGCGGCCCTCGGCCAGGAGTGGGGGGAGAACCCGGAGCGCGGGGTCTTCAAGACCGAGGACGGCGGCAAGACCTGGAGCCGGGTGCTCTACGTCGATCCGCGGACCGGCGCCGCCGAGCTGGTGATCGATCCCCGCAATCCCAACAAGCTGTTCGCCTCCATGTGGCAGGTCCGCCGCTGGCCATACTTCTTCAAGTCGGGCGGCCCGGGCTCGGGGCTGTACGTGACCTACGACGGCGGCCGCACCTGGAAGCGCTATGCCGAGTCCGACGGCATGCCGAAGGGGGACCTCGGGCGCATCGGCATCGCCGTCTCGCGCTCGAACCCGGACGTGGTCTATGCCACGGTCGAGGCGGCCAAGAGCGCCGTCCTCCGCTCGGACGACGGGGGGAAGAGCTGGCAGACCGTCAATGACCGCTACGACGCCAACCCGCGGCCGTTCTACTTCGCCCACCTGATGGTCGATCCCCAGCTCCCCAATCGGGTCTACAGCATCGACTTCAACATCCGGCTCTCCGAGGACGGCGGCAAGACCTTCGACAACCTGTCCGGGGTCTCCGCCATCCATGGCGACTTCCACGGCATGTGGATCGCCCCGCATGACCCGAGCTGGATCTACTTCACCAACGACGGCGGCGTGGCGGTGAGCCACGACCGGGGGAGGACGGCGCAGTTCGTCACCACCCTGCCGCTCGGCCAGTTCTACCACGTGGCCGTGGACAACGAGATCCCCTACAACGTCTACGGGGGCCTGCAGGACAACAGCTCCTGGCGCGGGCCGAACACCGTCTGGCAGCAGGGAGGGATCCGCAGCTACGAGTGGACGACCCTGGTGGGCGGTGACGGCTTCGAGACCCGGCCGGACCCCGCCGACTCCAGGCTCATCTACACCATGTCCCAGGGGGGCGAGATCATCCGCTACGACATGCGGACGGGGGAGACGCGGGCCCTCAAGCCGGCTCCGCCCGAGGGGACGAAGCTCCGCTTCAACTGGAACGCCGGCTTCGCCACCGACCCCCTGGAGCCAGGCACGATCTACATCGGCAGCCAGTTCCTCCACAAGTCGACCGACCGCGGCGAGACCTGGACCGCGATCAGCCCGGACCTGACGACCAACAACCCGGACTGGCAGCATCAGGAGGTGAGCGGCGGCCTCACCCGCGACGTCAGCAACGCCGAGAACTACACCACCATCCTCGCCGTGGCCCCGAGCCCGTTGCAGAAGGGGGTGATCTGGGTGGGGACCGACGACGGCCGCCTGCACGTGACGCGGGACGGCGGCAAGACCTGGACGAGCCTCGAGAAGAACGTCCCCGGGGTGCCGGCCAACACCTGGATTCCCAACATCCTGGCCTCCAAATTCGACGCCGGCACGGCCTACGTGGTCTTCGACAACCACCGGCGCGAGGACTTCAAGACCTACGTCTACCGCACCGACGACTATGGCAAGACCTGGAAGAGCCTGGCCACCGCGGACCTGCGGGGCTACGCCCACGTGATCGAGCAGGATCCGGGCGACAAGGACCTCCTCTTCCTCGGCACCGAATTCGGCCTCTGGATCTCCAACGACGGCGGCGCCCGCTGGATGAGGTGGACCCATGGCGTGCCCCCGGCGCCAGTGATGGGCCTCGCCGTCCAGCCGCGGGAGCTCGACCTGGTGATCGGCACCCACGGCCGCTCGGTCTACGTGATCGATGACATCCGGCCGCTGCGGACCCTCAGCGAGGCGGCGATGGCGGAGCCGATTCACCTCTACGGCATCAGCCCCGCCCAGCAGCACTGGAACTCCGGCGAGCCGGGCGGCTTCGGGCTCGGCTCGGGCGAGTACCGGGGGGAGAACGAGCCGTACGGCGCCATCCTCACCTACTCGCTGAACGGGCCCGGGCTCGCCTATCCGGATGAGAAGAAGGAGCGCGCCCACAAGGAGGAGGAGCGGGAGGCGCATCTGCGGCAGGAGGAGGGGCGGCCGGTGACGGGGCTCCCCCAGACGGCCCAGGAGCTGAGCGCGAGCGAGACCCCCGGCAAGACCACGCCCACGGAAAAGGGCGAGGCGGCCAAGCCCGAGAAGGCGCCGGAGAAGCCGAAGGCCGAGGAGACCAAGGAGGTGGAGATCCGGATCGCGGACGCCTCCGGCAAGGTCATCCGCACCTTCACCGCCCCGGCCCGGCAGGGGCTCAACCGGGCCGTCTGGGACCTGACCATCGACGCCCCCAAGCAGTTCCCGAGCGACCGGCCGGCCATGCCCCACCCCTCGTCCGGAGCCGAGGTGCCCCCCGGCACCTACACCGCCACGGTCAAGATGGGGGATCACGAGGCCAAGGGGATGGTCCAGGTGATGGCCGATCCGCGGTCCCACAACACCGAGGCGGACTGGCAGGCCCGCTACGCGGCCGCCCAGCGCGTCCTGGCCCTCCAGGGCGCTCTGGCCGAGGCCGCCCAGCGCATCCGCGACACCAAGGCGGACGTCGACTCGGTCCTGGCGAGGGTCCCGGCCCAGAAGAAGGACCAGACCCCTGTCAAAGATGCCAAGCCGGACCCGCTCACCGAATCGGCCAACAAGCTGAAGTCGGACCTCGACAAGCTGGAGACGCGGCTCTGGACGCCGTACGATGCCGTGGGCATCCAGCCGGGGA
>JAICSG010000811.1 GCA_025937035.1 Thermoanaerobaculia bacterium
CTCAGTTGCTCTGGCTGCGATTGTCGTAGCGTTGATCTCCGGCTCGCCTGCCTTCGCGGCGGACGCCATCCACAACGGAGTCGATCTGTGGATGACGGTCGCCGGCTTCGCGCAGACGAGCTTCGCGGACCAGCCCCTCCCGGCGGGGTTCTTCTGCGAGGGCTCGAAGCCGTTCACCGGCACCGTGAAATTCAAGGGTGTGCCGTTCGCCACGGCGCCCGCGAAGGCCCTGGGCGGCATGGACACCGCCGTGCGCCGGCTCGACGACGCGGCCTTCAACGAGAAGGGGGAGGCCACCACCCGCATCCAGTTGCTGGCCCTCTCGCTGGCGAGCGTGCAGCCGATCGAGACGAGCTGCGGCAAGTACGACGTCCGGGTCAGCCTGGCCGGCCAGCAGCCGGTCACCACGATGAGGATCTTCCGCACCGAGGCCCTCGGCGGTACCTACTCGGCGCCCCTGGCGCTGAACGTCAAGGCGGTCTTCACGCCGGTCGACGGCAACCAGAGCGGCCGCCGCGAGGTGACCCGCCGCATCGACCTCGGGCCCGGCAGCCGCTCGGTCTGGGCCTACGTGCAGGCGCCGCAGTACCCGGCCAGCGTCAAGATCGATACCGACGGCGACGGCAAGCCGGACACCCTGCTGCCGGCCTCCTCCAACTTCGTGGCCGGCGTCTCCCCGGCCGTGCTCAAGGGTAATGTCCTCGCCCGGCCGCACTTGGCGGCGACCCTGTCGACGGACAGCACGGCGATCGCCTGCCCGGTCGGTCAGTGCCCGTACCAGTCCTGCCATTGCAGCACGACCAGCACGGACCCCTACCAGTCCAGCACCGGCTGCAGCGCCGACCACCTGCACTGCATCTGGACCTGCGTGACCTGCACCACGACCACCCAACCCACGGACCCGACGCTCAGCCCCTCCAACTGAGCCCCGGCCGCCGGCGGTCCTCCCGGGTCGCCGCCTTGCTCCTTCCTTTGCTAGACTCCCTCCTCCCGGGGACGCTCCCGGAGAGGAAAACGCACGACATGGAATTCCAGGGAACCGAACGCTACTACCTCGACCCCGAGCTCGGCGCCATCGTCAACATGGCGATGGCGATGGAGAAGCCGCTCCTGCTGACCGGCGAGGCCGGCACCGGCAAGACGCAGCTCGCCTTCGAGATCAGCCGCTCGCTGGGGATGCCGATCGAGACGCTGCGCTGCAAGTCGACCATCAAGGGGGAGGAGGCCTGCTATGTGCAGGACACCGTCCTCCGCCTCAACGACGCCCGCTTCGGCACCTCGGGCACCGGCCGCGACGTCAACAACTTTTTCGATTACGTGATCTGGGGCCCCATCGGCCGCGCCTTCCGCAGCGACGAGCGGGTGGTGCTCCTGCTCGACGAGATCGACAAGACCGAGTCCGACGTCCAGGACAACCTCCTCGACGTGCTGGAGGATTGCGAGTTCACCATCCGCGAGGTCAACCAGACGGTGAAGGCGAGGATCCGGCCGGTGATCGTCCTCACCTCGAACGCCAAGCGGGAGCTCTCGGACCCCTTCCTGCGCCGCTGCTTCTGCCATCACATCGCCTTCCCGGCCCCCGAGCAGATGCGGGAGATCGTCGACCTCCACTTCCCCGATCTCGACCGCGGCCTGCTCGACGCCGCCCTCGGCATCTTCTACGAGCTGCGCCAGCGGGGGTACGAGAAGCCGCCGGCCACCAGCGAATTGCTCAACTGGCTGGGGGCCCTCAACCACGCCCGCATCACCCCCGACCGCCTGAACGTCCCTTTCATCGGCACGCTGCTCAAGCGGACCGAGGACATCCTCTCGTTCCGTAGCGGAGGCAAGCGGGCCAGAGTAAATTAAAGGTTTATGTTCCTCGACGGCTTCATCGTCCTGCTGCGCGGCTACGGCGTGCCGGTCAGCCTGACCGACTCGATCGATTTCTATCGCGGCATGGAGCGGGGGCTGGCGCCGGACCTCGACTCGCTCTTCGTCTTCGCCCGCCTCTGCTTCGTGCGCCGGGTCGAGCACATGGACGCCTACGAGCGGGCTTTCGCCTTCCACTTCTACGGCGTCGACATCCCCCGGGTGGCCGAGGGGGACCCGGAGCTGCTCAACACGCCGCAGTTCCGGCAATGGCTGAAGGAGGCGATCCGCAAGGGGGAGCTGCCGCCGCAGGCGCTCTGGACCTTCGCGCCGGGCGAATTGATGAAACGTTTCTGGGAGACCCTGCGCAAGCAGATGGAGGAGCACCACGGCGGCAGCCGCTGGATCGGCACCGGCGGCAATTCGCCGTTCGGCCATTCCGGCAACGCCAAGGGGGGCGTGCGCGTCTTCGGAGAGGGAGGCAAGCTCTCCGCCACCAAGGTGATCGGCGAGCGGCGATATATCGAATATTCCGACGCCAACACCCTGAGCGGCGCCAACCTCTCGCAGGCCCTGGCCTCGCTCAAGAAGCTCACCCCGGCGGGCCCGCGCGACCAGCTCGACCTCGACGCCACGATCTATCAGAGCGCCCGGAACGGCGGCGAGATCGATCTCGTCTTCCGCCGCGACCTGCTCGACCGTATCGAGGTGGTCCTGCTGATCGACAACGGCGGCACCTCGATGCTCCCGCACGTCGACCTCACCCGCCTGCTCTTCGCCAAGATCCGCGACCGCATCAAGCGCTGCACCACCTATTTCTTCCACAACACGGTCTACAGCGCGGTCTACAAGGACGTGTAC
>JAICSG010000545.1 GCA_025937035.1 Thermoanaerobaculia bacterium
CAGGATCAGGGTGAGCGGGATGACCAACCCCCGGCGTTGCGGGTCCGCTTCCAGGGGGACGAGCAGGCGCTCCAGCCACCCGCGCCCCACCGCCAGCATGAGCACCGCGTAGAGCAGGCCGCCGCCGATGGCGAGCACGGCGATCCAGAGGTTGCCGGTGAAGCTCGCCAGCACCACCGCCAGGACGCACCAGGCCGCGGCGTCGTCCATCGAGCCGGCCGCCAGCGCCAGCGTGCCGAGGGAGGTGCCGGCCAGCCCCCGCTCGTAGATGATGCGGGCGAGCATGGGGAAGGCGGTGATCGACATGGCGGCGCCCATGAAGAGCATCGCCTCCCACCCCTTGATCCCGGGAGCGAAGAGCGGGAAGCGGTCGCGCAGCATCCAGGCGATGCCGCACCCGAGGACGAACGGGGTGAGGATCCCCGCCCAGGAGACGGACATGGCGCTCTTCACCCGCTTCCGGATGAGCCCGAGGTCGAATTCCAGGCCGACCAGGAACATGTAGAGGGCGAGGCCGATCTGGGCGAGGCTGTAGATCACCGTCAGCGTCGGCTTGGGGAAGAGCCGGCCCTGGACCTCCGGCCACAGAAGCCCGAGGAGCGAGGGTCCGAGGAGCACGCCGGTGATCATCTCCGCCACCACCTGCGGCTGGCCCAGCGGCCGGACCAGGCGCCCCACCAGCCGGCAGGCGCCCAGGATCACCGCGATCTGCAGGAACACCAGGACGGAAATCTGGAAATTCGTCATGCCGTCTCTCCCCTCCCCACCCCCTCCATAGGCGCCGCGGCCCGCCCGGGGTTACAGGAGACTACCCTTCCACGATCTTCCGCAGCAGCGCGATGTTGTCCCGGTGGCCGGTGAGGCGGGCGGTGACCTTGCCGCGGATGGGATAACCCAGCAGGTAGAGGTCGCCGATGATGTCGAGGATCTTGTGGCGGACGAATTCGTCCGGGAAGCGCAGCTCGGTGTTGATGACGTCGTCCTCACCCACCAGGATGAAGTTGTCGAGGCGCCCGCCCGAGCCGAGGCCGAGCTCGTTGAGCATCTTGAGGTCCTTCATGAAGCCGAAGGTGCGGGCCGGGGCGATCTCCCGTTTGTAGGCCTCCTGCGAGGTGAGGGTGAATTCGTAGGCCTGCTCGCCCACAGGGGGTGGATAGCGGAGGAGGTAGGAGACGGAAAACTCGTCCGCCGGCTCGATCGCCAGCACCTTCTCGCCCGCCCCCTTCACCTCGTAGCGGCGGTCGATGACCACCTCCCGTTGCGGCTCGGCCTGCTCGGCCACTCCGATCTCCTCCAGGACCTTGCAGAATTCCAGGGCCGAGCCGTCGAGGACCGGAATCTCCCCGTGCACCTTGATCAGCAGGTTCCCCACGCCATAGGCGTGAAGGGCCGAGAGGAGGTGCTCGACCGTCTTGATGCTCTCCCCTTCTCCCGAGAGCGTGGTGGCGTAGTCGGTCTCGGCCACGGCGCTCACGTGGGCCGGAATCTCGACCCCGGTGGGGAGGGTCACGAAGTGGATGCCGCTGTTCTCGGGCAGCGGCTGGAGGACCATACCGGTGCGCTGGCCCGAGTGCAGCCCTAAGCCGTAGACCACGGTCGAATGGCGGAGGGTCCGCTGATTGCGCGCGGTCTCGGCCAGGAGGGGGAGGTCCGGGGCGGCGGCGAACCGGCGCTCGGCCTCGCCGCGGTCCCGCCGCCGCTCGGGGGCGGCCTGGGCCGCTCCGGCCTGGAGGGTGCGCCTGTACTCGAGGGCGCCGGCCGCGGCGTCGACCGCCCGCTTGTAGGAGAGGGGCTTCTCCAGGTAGTCGTAGGCCCCCATCTTGATCGCCTTGACGGCGGTCGAGGTGGTGCCGTGGCCGGACATCATCACCACGGCGGCCGTGGGATCGGCGTCGCGCAGGGCCTGCAAGGTCTCCAGGCCGTCCCGGTCGGCCAGCCAGATGTCGAGGAAGACCACGGCGGGCCGCTTCTCCTCGTAGAGAGTCAGCGCGCTCTCGCCGCTGGTAGTGGTCAGGGTCGCATATCCCTCGTCCGACAGGATACCTCCCAGCGTGGAGAGGATCCCCGGCTCGTCGTCAACGATCAGAATCAGCTCGCTCATGCATCAGTCTCCGGCGGGTAGGATAGCAGGCCCGGATCGGGCCGCCGCCCCACCCTTCCGGACAGCCCCGAAATCCCCCCCGGCACGCGCGCCCGCCCACCCGGCCGGGCGTGGGTGCGCCTTCCATCGTTTTCTACAGTAGAGCTGTCCACGCAGCACGCTCCAAGGAGGTGCATCATGTCAAAGCTCTTCAAGATCGCCATGGTAATCGCCGTGACGGCGTTCGTCCTCATCCTCGCCGCGCCCACCGCGCAGGCCAATCAGTGCCAGCCCGCCAAGATCGCCCTTTCCACCCCCTGCTTCCAGACCCAGATGGCGCCCTTCGAGGGCTCCAAGCTGTACAAGATGCAGACGGAGGTCATCGACATGGGAGGGGGCATGATGGACGTCGACTTCTACTTCGTGCCGAGGTGCCTCGACGACCCGATTCCCTGCCGGATCGCCACCTATTACGTGGGCGGGACGGTCGACTGCAACACCGGGACGGCCACTTGCCCGTAACCGTCCTTCCCAGCCGTGAAACGAGGGGGCCTGCGGGCCCCCTTTGCGTATTCCTGAGCCCACGATAAAAAAGCATGTTCCGCGGAGACGCGACCCGGGTTACCATGAGCACGCTTCACTCCCCCTCGTTGAAAGGAGTCGGTCCATGAGAGCTCACGCGTTGAAGGGGCTGCGCCTGCCGGCCCCGGTCTGCTGGATGCTGTGCTTGCTTGCCGGAGCAGCGCTCCTCCTGGCCTCCCCGTCCCCGGCATCCGCCGTGGGCCGGGCCACCTTCAATGACATGCTGGTCCAGAAGTGCCCGCAGAAGGGGGCCTGCCCGTGGAAGCTGAGCTGCGGCGTGGAGGGCAAGCCGGAGGCCGAGATGTTCGCCGGCTCCAAGGCGAAGACCAAGTACTCCGTCAATATCAACAAAGGCCTCGACATCCAGACCTTCCCGGCGGACATCCGCTGCACGGCCTGGCTGGACACGGGCTGGATCGGCACCAGTTGGGAGAAGCTCAACACCACCACCATCAACGTGCCCGCGGGCGGCGAGTACACCCTCGACATCAACAGCCGCGCGCAGGGCTCGGTGACGGTGCGGATGAGCGTCGACAGCCTCGAGATCTCCACCCCGCCGCCCCCACCAGCGGCCCCCGCCAGGCCGGCCAAGCCGGCCAAGGGGAAGAAGGGCGCCGTGGCCCCTGCCGCTCCGGCGGCTTCGCAGGCGCCGCAGGTCCTCGCCGTCTTCAGCCCGGAGCCGGACGGGCGGGCGGTCGTCGTCGGCCTGGACTGGACCGCCTTCAAGAAGCGGGTGGACGACCTCGGGACCCGGGGGCTCCAGCTCGCCGAGGTCAGCACCTTCGAGCAGGGGGGGAAGGTCTACTGGAACGGCATCTTCCACAGCAGCCAGCAGCCGATCCTCATGCTGGCCAACCAGGACGGGGACACCTTCCTCAAGAACTGGAAGACGGGCACCGGCAACCGCAAGCGGCAGTTCAACCTCACCAACTATCCGAGCGGCGGCAAGATCCTGATCACCGGGCTCTTCCGCGACCGCGGCGAGAAGCACACCCTCTGGGTGGGCCAGAACCGCAAGGAGTTCGACGCCAAGGTGAAGGAGCTCAAGAACACCCAGGGGCTGCAGCTCATCGACGTCACCACCTACTAGCCCCGCTCGACGGTCCTCTACGCGGGTGCGTTCCGCTATGAGGAGACCCAGAACGAGTACTGGCAGGCCCTCGACCGCGCGGCCTTCGAGAAGAGGTGGCAGGCGGCCCG
>JAICSG010000029.1 GCA_025937035.1 Thermoanaerobaculia bacterium
GGCGGCGCGGATGGTCGATTTCGCCGGCTGGGAGATGCCGGTCCAGTACACCGGGGTCATCGAGGAGCACCGCGCCGTGCGCACCGCGGCCGGGCTGTTCGACGTCTCCCACATGGGCGAGGTGCGGGTCCAGGGGGCCGGCGCCGAGGCCTTTCTGCAGCGTCTGACCCCCAACGACGTCTCCAAGCTCGTCCCCGGACGGGCCCACTACAGCGGCCTGCTCAACGAGCAGGGCACCTACATTGACGACATCCTGGTCTACCGGCTGGGGCCCGAGGACTTCCTGGTGGTGGTCAACGCCTCCAACGCGCCGCGCGATTTCGAGTGGATCGCCGCGCGGGCCGCCGGTGAGCCGGACGTCCAGGTGACCAACGAGAGCGACCGCTACGCCCTGCTGGCGCTCCAGGGGCCGAAGGCCCTCTCCATCCTGGCGCCGCTCGCCTCGCCGGACGTCACCGGGCTCAAGTACTACGGCTTCGCTGAAGGGAAGATGGACGGTGTGCCGGCGCTGATCTCGCGGACCGGCTATACGGGCGAGGACGGCTTCGAGCTCTACCTGGCGCCGGAGGACGCGCCGCGGGTCTGGCGCAAGCTGCTCGACGGCGGCGCCGTGCCAGCCGGCCTCGGCGCCCGCGACACCCTGCGCCTGGAGGCGGCGATGGCCCTCTACGGCCATGAGATCGACGAGACGACGACCCCTTGGGAGGCGGGGCTCGGGTGGGTGGTGAAGATGGACAAGGGGGACTTCCTCGGCCGCGAGGCCCTGGCCACGCAGAAGGCGCGGGGGATCCCGCGCAAGCTGGTCGGCTTCGAGGTGCGGGGGCGGGGAATCGCGCGCCAGGGTCACACGGTTGTCTCCGAGGGTGGCATCGTGGGCGCCGTGACCAGCGGCACCTGGAGCCCGACGTTCGAGAAGGCGCTGGGCTTGGCCTATGTGCCGCCGGAGCTCGCGACGCCGGGGACGGCCCTGGCGATCGACGTCCGGGGTAGGGCCCTCCCCGCGGTGGTGGTGGAGATCCCCTTCTATCGAAGGGCCCGATAGGGCTACGATCTTGGTGTCATAACCAGCCAAACTGGAGGGCGAAAGAGGAATGTATCCACGCGACTATCTTTATTCGAGGGAGCACGAGTGGCTCCGCGTCGAGGACGATCTCTGTGTGCTCGGGATCACCGAGTTCGCTCAGGCTGAGCTGGGCGAGGTGGTGTTCGTGGAGCTGCCGGAGGTCGGTCAGGTGTTCGACGCCAACGACGAGCTCGGCACGATCGAGTCGGTCAAGGCCGTGGCCGAGGTGTTCACGCCCGTCGCGGGCGAGGTCGTCGAGGTCAACGACGCCGTGGTGGACGATCCCGAGCTCCTCAACGAGGATCCCCACGGCGACGGCTGGTTGATCAAGATCCGGTTCTCCTCCGCGGACGATCTCAAAACCATGATGAAAGCCGAGGAGTACGAGGAGTACGTGCAGAGTGGAGAAGCTTAAGGGCTCCCCCGGAGCGGCCGGCGCCGCCGCTCTCGGGGTCCTCAATGGTGAGACGGGCGGCGCCGTCCTCAATCCCACGGACACCTTCGTCCGCCGCCATCTGGGCTCGCACGAGGAGGATGTCCGCCAGATGCTGGAGGCGGCCGGCGCCGGCTCGCTCGAAGAGCTGATGCGCGAGACGGTCCCGGCGTCGATCCTGCGGGACGCCCCGCTCCATCTCGCCGGGCTGCCCGAGGACCGTGAGCTGGGCGAGCAGGAGCTGCTCGCCGCCCTCCGCCGCATCGCCGGGAAGAACAAGGTCTTCCGCTCCTTTCTCGGCATGGGCTACCACGGCTGCATCGTGCCGGGGGTGATCCAGCGCAATATCCTGGAGAACCCCGGCTGGTACACCCAGTACACCCCGTATCAATCGGAGATCTCGCAGGGCCGGCTGGAGGCGTTGCTCAACTTCCAGACCATGGTGGCGGACCTCACCGGCCTGCCCGTCGCCAACGCCTCCCTGCTCGACGAGGGGACCGCCGCCGCCGAGGCCATGCACCTCTGCTACGCCCTCTCCGATGGCAAGCGGAGCACCTTCTTCGTGGCCGGGGACTGCCATCCGCAGACCATCGCGGTGGTCCAGACCCGCGCCGGCGCCATCGGCGTCGACGTCCGGGTGGGCGATCCGGCCGCGAGCGATTTCGGAGATGTCTTCGGCGTCCTCCTGCAATACCCCGCGACCGACGGCCGGGTGGTGGACTACGCGCCCATCGCCGAGAAGGCCCACGCGGCGGGGGCGCTCGTGGTGGTGGCGGCCGATCTGCTGTCGCTCACCCTGCTGCGGCCGCCGGGAGAATTCGGCGCCGACGTGGCGGTCGGCTCGGCGCAGCGCTTCGGCGTTCCGATGGGGTACGGCGGGCCGCACGCCGCCTTCCTCTCCACCCGCGACGAATACAAGCGGCAGATCCCGGGGCGGATCATCGGCGTCTCGCGCGACCGCCGTGGCAAGACCGCCTACCGCATGGCTTTGCAGACCCGCGAGCAGCACATCCGCCGCGAGAAGGCCACCAGCAACATCTGCACGGCCCAGGTGCTGCTCTCCATCATGGCGAGCATGTACGCCGTCTATCACGGCCCCGAGGGGTTGAAGGCGATCGCCCGCCGGGTGCATGCCCTGGCGTCGGCCCTGGCCGCCGGGCTCACCCATCTCGGCTACGCCGTGGGGCGCGACCCCTTCTTCGACACCGTGCGCGTGGGCACCGGCGAGCGCTCGGCCGACGACCTCCTGGCCGCCGCCGAGGCGCGGGGGATCAACCTCCGCAAGCTGGGGGAGCGGTCGGTCGGCATCGCCCTGGACGAGTCGGCGACCGCCGCCGACGTCGAGGATCTCCTGGCCGTCTTCGGAGGCGAGAAGGCGTCCGGCCTCTCGGCCGAGCGGCTGGCGGAAGGGGCGGATCCGGGGCTCCCGGCGCCGCACGCCCGGCAGTCGGCCTATCTGACCCATCCGGTGTTCAACAGCTTCCACACCGAGCACGAGATGCTGCGCTACATCAAGCGCCTGGAGGCGCGCGACCTGTCGCTCGCCACCTCGATGATCCCGCTCGGCTCCTGCACCATGAAGCTCAACGCCACCTCGGAGATGGTGCCGGTCACCTGGCCCGAGATCGGCGGCATCCATCCGTTCGCGCCCGTCAGCCAGACCGAGGGGTACCAGGAGCTCTTCCGCACCCTCTCCACCTGGCTGGAGGAGATCACCGGCTTCGCCGCCTGCTCCTTGCAGCCGAACGCCGGCTCGCAGGGGGAGTACACCGGGCTGATGGTGATCCGCGCCTACCATCACGCGCGGGGGGACCAGCACCGCGACGTCTGCCTGATCCCGGTCTCGGCCCACGGCACCAACCCGGCCTCGGCCGTGATGGCCGGGCTCAAGGTGGTGGTGGTGGCCTGCGACGAGGGCGGGAACGTCGACCTCGCCGATTTGAAAGCCAAGGCCGAGGCCAATCGCGACAAGCTGGCCGCCCTGATGGTGACCTACCCCTCGACGCACGGCGTGTTCGAGGAGGGGATTCGCGAGATCTGCCGGATCGTCCACGACAACGGCGGGCAGGTCTACCTGGACGGCGCCAACATGAACGCCCAGGTGGGGCTCTGCCGCCCAGGGGATTACGGCGCCGACGTCTGCCATCTGAACCTGCACAAGACCTTCTGCATCCCGCACGGCGGCGGCGGCCCGGGCATGGGGCCGATCTGTGTGGCCGAGCACCTGGCGCCGTTCCTGCCGGGCCATCCGGTGGTGCCGGTCGGCGGCGGCGAGGCGATCGGACCGGTCTCGGCGGCTCCCTGGGGGAGCGCGAGCATCCTGCCGATCTCCTGGGTCTACATCGCCCTCATGGGCGGCCGGGGCCTCACCCGCGCCACCGAGATCGCCATCCTCAACGCCAACTACATGGCGGCCCGCCTGCGCGAGCACTACCCGGTGCTCTACACGGGCGGCAAGGGGCGGGTGGCCCACGAATTCATCCTCGACCTCAGGCCGTTCAAGACGACCGCCGGCATCGAGGCCGAGGACGTGGCCAAGCGGCTGATGGACTACAGCTTCCACGCGCCGACGATGTCCTTCCCGGTGGCCGGCACGCTGATGATCGAGCCGACCGAGAGCGAGTCGAAGGCGGAGCTGGACCGCTTCTGCGACGCCATGATCCGCATCCGCGAGGAGATCCGGGCGATCGAGCAGGGGAAGATGGACCGCCAGAGCAACCCGCTCAAGAACGCCCCCCACACGGCGGACGACATCACGGACGACACCTGGGACCGGCCCTACGGCCGCGAGCAGGCGGTCTTCCCCGCTCCGTGGGTGCGCGAGCGGAAGTTCTGGCCCTACGTGAACCGTGTGGACAACCCCTGGGGGGACCGCAACCTGATGTGCACCTGTCCGCCGATGGAGAGCTATGCCTGATCGGCGGGCGGTCCGGCGCGGGGGCCGGTGACGGCGCCTCCGCGTCCGGCTGAGGTGACCCGGGGGGACGCCGTCCTGCTCGGGCTGTTCCTGGCCTGCTGGGCCCTGAGCCTGCTGAGCTTCACCCGTATCGTGTGGCTCGCCGGCAGCCTGCCGCTGACCCTCTACGGCTACTACAGCGTGGCGGTGATGCTGGGCTGGGGGTTCGGCATCCTCTACGTGCGGCGGACCTGGGGCCTTCCCACCCCGATCCGCCGCCGTTTCCTCCTCATTTACTATCTGGGCCCGCCCGCCATCCTGGGGGTCCTGCGTTCCATGGCCCCTTACTCCGATCAGAGCGCGGCGCCTTTCGTGCCTCTGTACGCCTTCGGGGTGTTCAGTGTGCTTTTCCTCGTTCCGGTGACGATGAAATTTCCGCGGCCGATGCGGTAAAGCCGTCTGGCACCTCGCGTGCTAGCATCCTGCTCTGATGTCTGACCTCGACTCCACCCTCCACCTCGACAGCCTCGTCGCCGACCTCGCGGAGCGGGGATCGGCTCTGGTCGCCTACTCGGGCGGGGTCGATTCGGCCGTGGTGGCGGCTTTGGCTTTCAAGGCTCTCGGCGAGCGGGCCCTGGCGGTGACGGCGGCGGCGGAGACCCTCGCGGGGGCGGAGCTCGATCACGCCCGCCGGGTGGTGGCGGAGATCGGCATCCGGCACGAGGTGGTCACCTACAGCGAGTTGGACGATCCCGAGTTCGTGGCCAATCCCAGCTACCGGTGCTACGTCTGCCAGGGGATGCGGATGGGCACCATGGTCCGCCTGGCGGCCGAGCGCGGCTACGCGGTGGTCTGCGACGGCACCAATGCCTCCGATCCCGGGCCGGACCGGCCGGGCCTCCGCGCGGTCCGCGAGCGCGGCGTCTGCTCGCCTCTCCTGGAGCATGGCGTGACCAAGGAGGCCACCCGCGCCATCGCCCGCGCGCTGGGGCTCTCGGTCTGGGACCGCCCGGCCAACGCCTGTCTCTCCTCCCGCATCCCGCACGGCCAGGTGGTCACCCTCGGCAAGCTCCGCCGCATCGAGGCCGCCGAGGACGTTTTGGCTCAGGCCGGCTTCCGGGTCGTCCGCGTCCGGCACGACCAGGGCGCGGCCCGGGTCGAGGTCGGCCCTGATGAAGTTTCCCGCCTGACGGAGATCTGGAGCGAGATCGAGCCGCGCCTGCGCTCGCTCGGCTTCGAGCGGGTGGCCTACGACCCCAAAGGGTATCGTCGGGGCGGCGCGGATCTGGGTGCTCAGGCGTCGTGAATCCCGATCAGCTCAAGCGTCTGCTCGAAGCGGTGGCCGCCGGGGAACGCTCTCCGGACGAAGCCCTGCGCGATCTCGCCGAGCTCCCCTATGCCGACCTCGATTTCGCCAAGCTCGATTTCCACCGCGAGCTGCGCAACGGCCTCCCCGAGGCGGTCTATGCCGAGGGGAAGCGGATGGACGACCTGAAGGCGATCGCCAGACGGATGGCCGGAGCCCACGGCCGGGTGCTGATCACCCGCCTGCGTCCGGAGGCGGCGGAGGAGCTGCGGTCGGATCACCCGGAGGCGGTCTACCACGAGCGGGCGCGGATCCTCACCATTGGCCAGGGGGAGCCCAAGCCGGGCGCGATCACCGTGCTCGCCGCCGGGACCTCGGACCTCGGCGTCGCGGAGGAGGCGGCGGTCTGCGCCTCCTGGTTCGGGCACGAGGTCGAGCGCTGCTATGACGTGGGGGTCGCCGGAATCCACCGGCTGCTGGGCAACCTGCCGGCGATCCGTAAGGCGGACGTGGTGGTCGCCGTGGCCGGCATGGACGGCGCCCTCCCCACGGTGGTGGCCGGCCTGGTGCCGGCGCCGGTGGTGGCCGTGCCGACCAGCGTGGGCTACGGATCGAGCTTCGGTGGTCTCGCCGCCCTGCTGACCATGCTGAACGGATGCGCGCCGGGAATTGGGGTCGTGAACATCGACAATGGCTATGGCGCCGCGGTTCTGGCCAGCCGGATCGCTCGCCGGCCCCTTTCCCGCGCGGAAAAGAGCAGTCTCGCGGAATCCTGACCCATTCAGCGCGAGAAAAGATCAGCCTGTAAAAGCGAAAGGGCTTTGGAGCCGGGATCTGAGGCCCATCCCGGAGCGACTGCCCTTGTCTCGCCGCCAGAGCCCTCGATCCCGGCCGAAAGCCTTTTTCTACCGCCGCTGTAACAGCATGGCGTCGCCATAGGAGTAGAACCGGTACCCTTCCCGGGCCGCCTCCTCATAAGCGGCCAGAACCCGCTCCCGGCCGGCGAAGGCGGAGACCAGCATCAGCAGGGTCGAGCGCGGGAGGTGGAAGTTGGTGAGGAGCGCATCCACCACCTGAAAGCGGAAGCCGGGGGTGATGAAGAGATCGGTCGAGCCGCTCCCGGTCCGCACCTCGCCGCCCCCCGCCAGCGCCGCCCCTTCGAGGGTACGGACCACCGTGGTCCCCACCGCCACGATCCGCCGCCCGGCCTCCCGGGCGTGGCGGATCGCTCCGGCGGTCTCCTCGCCGATCTCATAGCGCTCGCGCTCCATCCGGTGCTCCTCGATCCGCTCGGCGCTGACCGGCTTGAAGGTGCCGATGCCCACATGGAGGGTCACCCGGGCGATCTCGATCCCCGCTCCCTCGATCTCCCGTAAAAGCTCCCCGGTGAAGTGAACCCCCGCCGTGGGAGCCGCCACGGCGCCGGGCCGGCTGGCATAGACCGTCTGGTAGCGCTCGCGGTCTTCCGGAGCCTCCGGACGGTGAATGTAGGGAGGGAGGGGGATATGCCCCAGCCGTTCGAGGTGGGGCTCGACCGGCTCGGAGAAGCGTAGACGATAGCGGCCGTCCTCCCGTTTGTCGACCACCTCGGCGGTGAGCTCCTCGCCGATCTCGAACCGGGCGCCGGGCCGGGCCCGCCGTCCCGGCTTGACCAGGGCGTCCCATTCGCGCTCACCCACCGGCTCGATGAGCAGGATCTCCATCTTCCCGCCTCCGGCGCTCCGGCCGTAGAGCCGGGCCGGGATCACCCGCGTGTCGTTGAGGACCAGGAGATCGCCCGGCCGGAGGAGGCGCGGCAGATCGCGCACCCGGGCGTGGCGTTCGGGACCGGTGCGGTCGAGCACCAGCAGGCGGCTCTCGCCGCGGGGGGCCGGCTCCTGGGCGATGCTCGCCGGAGGGAGATCAAAATCGAAGTCGCTCGTCAGCACCGTCTAGACAACCGTGACCCGCCGCAGGACGTCGACCGCCACCGCCAGCGCGACCATCATCAGGAGGCCCGCGCTCCAGAAGGGCCAGCGGACGCCAGCCGCGGCGAAGATCCAGGTGCCGGCCGACGGCCCCAGGATGCGGGCGAGGGCGCCGAAGGAGCGGGAGAGGCCGATGGTGCTCCCCTGCGACTCCTCGCCGGCCAGGCGGCTGAGTAGGCCCGTCGTGGAGGGGTTGTGGATGCCGTTGCCGACCGCCAGCAGGAGCAGGCTGAGGAAGAGGAGCCCGAGCTTCGACCAGACCGGCGGGATGGTGACAGGGGTCAGCGGCAGCAGGGCGAGCCCCAGAGCCATGAGGACGATGCCGCCCAGGATCAGCCGGCGCTCGCCGAACTTCCGCACCAGCCGGCCCAGCAGCCCCCCCTGGACGATCACCAGCACGATCCCCACGAAGACGAACAGCCACGAGGTCTCCCGGGCGCCGAAGCCGAACCGGGCTTGGCAGAAGAGGGCCAGCGTGGTCTCCATCATCGAGAAGCAGAGCATCACGAGGAAGAAGAGGACCATCAGCCCGCGCAGCGGCGTGTCGCGCCAGACCTCCCGCAGCTCCCTGAATCCCATCCACGAGCCGCCGCGGGAGGCCGCGCTCCGCCGCAACTCGGGCGAGAGCGACTCCGGCAGGCTCACGGAGGCGATCAGCAGGTTGAGCGTGGAGAGCCCGGCGGCGGCGAACGGCACCAGCCGGGGTCCGATATGCGCCAGGGGTGCCACGCTGGCGCCGAGCTGCTCCAGGACGCCGCCGAGCGCCGGCCCGAGCACGAAGCCGAGCCCGAAGGCGGCACCGACCAGGCCCATGGCCTTCGAGCGCTCCTGGGGGGTGGAGACGTCGGCCATGTAGGCCTGGGCGATGGCATAGTTCGCCGCCGCCACCCCGGAGAGCGAGCGGGCCAGGAGGAGCACGGCATAGTTGGGCGCCAGGGCGAAGACCACGTAGGAGATGGCGCTGCCGGCGATCGAGCCGAGGAGCACGGGGCGCCGGCCGGCCCGGTCCGAGAGGCGCCCCAAGAGCGGAGCGCAGAGGAGCTGGGTCAGGCTGTAAGAGGAGAAGAGGAGCCCGATCTGCAGCGGCGAGGCATGGAATTCCTGCGCGTAGAAGGTCAGGAACGGCAGGATCATGCCGAACCCGATCAGGTCCAGCAGGATGGTCAGGAAGACGGTGAGAAGGGCCCGTTTGCGCGGCGCGGCGCGGGGAGTCTCGAGGTCGCTCACGGCGCCGGGAGCATAGCATCCCCTCCCGCGCTCTGGGCCCGGGGGTCGAACAGGTCGCGGAGGCCGTCGGCCAGCAGGTTGAAGGCGATCACCGTCACCGCGATGGCCGCGCCGGGGAAGGTGGCGATCCACCAGGCCTGGACCAGCACGTCCTGCCCCTCGGCGATCAGATTCCCCCAACTCGGGGTCGGCGGCTGGATGCCGAGGCCGAGGAAGGAGAGGGAGGATTCGAGGAGGATCAGATTGCCGATCAGCAGCGTCGCCTGGATCAGCACCGGCGTGAAGGCGTTGGGCAGCAGATGCCGCCAGAGGGTGGCGAGCGGGTGCTGCCCCATAGCCCGGGCGGCGACCACGAAATCGCGGCTCTTGAGGCTGAGGAGCTCCGCCCGGGTCAGCCGGGTGATCTCCATCCAGGCGATACCGCCGAGGAGAACCACCACCGCCACGGGCCCGGGACGGAAGAAGGCGGCGAGCGCGATCATCAGGAACAGCTTGGGAAAGGCGAGGAGGGCGTCCACGCCCCGCATGAGCACGGCGTCGGCCAGCCGGCCGCCCAGCGCCGCGGCGGAGCCCACCGCCACGCCCAGGGTGAGGGCCAGGAGCACCGCGGTCACTCCCACGGCGAGCGACACCCGGGCGCCGTAGAGGATCCGAGAGAGGAGGTCGCGGCCGAAGCGGTCGCTGCCGAGCAGATAGACACGGCGGTCGGCGACTCCGCCGGGCGTCAGGTTCAGCACCCGCGAGGCCGGCAGCGTCTCGACGGCGTCGCGGCGCGAGATCTCTATCCCTGAGGGGGTGCGCCGGGCCTGTTCGGCTAGGCGCCAGGAGCCGTCCGTGAGATGGACCGCCGCCAGCACCGTCCCGGGCGGCCGGTAGCTGCCGGCCGGCGGATCGAGCTGCTCGTTCGGATCGTAGGGCGCGAGGAGGGGGGCCGCCAGGGCGATCAGGAGCAGGGCGGCGATCGCTCCGCCCCCCCACAGCAGCACCGGCGGCCGCAGCCGGCTCCTAGGCATCGCGCACCCGGGGGTCGACCAGCGCGTGGAGCATGTCGGCCAGCAGGTTGCCCAGGATCACCAGCGTGGCCGAGAGGGCGGTGGAGCCCAGGATCAGCGGGTAGTCGCGCGTGCTGATCGCCAGGAAGGTGAGCCGGCCGAGCCCGGGCCAGGAGAAGACCACCTCGACGATGAGCACCCCGGAGAGCAGCAGGGGGAGGGAGATCGCGAAGACCTGAATCACCGGCGCCACGGCGTTGCGCAGGCCGTGCACCCAGACGACCCGCCGCTCGGAGAGCCCCTTGGCGCGGGCCGTCCGGATGTAGTCCTGGCTCATGACCTCGATCAGACTGGCGCGGAGGAAGCGGGTGGAGCCTCCGGCCGTGGAGAGGCCCGTTACCAGGGCGGGGAGCAGCAGGTGGCGCGCGAGGTCGAGCAGCCGGCCGGCAGGGCTCATCAGGTCGGCGTCCACGGAGCGCATGTGGCCCGCCGGCAGCACCGGCCAGACGTAGGAGAAGAGGAGGATCGCCATCAGCCCCAGCCAGAAGGCCGGTTGCGAGTAGAGCAGGAGGGTGACGACGCGGATGGCATGGTCGAAGGCCGATCCCCGGCGCAGGGCGGAGGCGATGCCGAGCAGCAGACCCACGCCGTACTCGACCGCGAGGGCCGCCAGCGCCAGGGCCGCCGTCGCCGGCAAGGCCTCGCGGAGCACCGTCGAGACCGGCCGTTGCTGGGAGAGCGAGGTCCCCCAGTCCCACCGCGCCACCGATTCGATCCAGCGCAGGTACTGCTCGGGCAGGGGGCGGTCGAGGCCGTAGATCCGCTCCAGGTTCCGCTGCTGATCAGGCGTGAGGACCTTCTGGCCCTCGAAGAATTGGATCGGCCCGCCGGGGAGCAGGCGGAGGAAGAAGAAGGTGAAGGTGAGGACCAGCAGCAGGAGGAGGAGCGAGGCGGCGAGGCGCCGCAGGAGAAAGCCGAGCAAGGGTTCCGCCGGTCAGCCCCCTAGGGCGCGACCCACCACTCCTTCAGATTGAAGAACGAGAACGTCGCCGTGGGATGGACGTTCTGCACCCGCTTGTTGACGGCGGTCAGGCGCTGCGACTCCCAGAGGAAGGTGACCGGCTGCTCGCGGTGGACGATCTGCTGGATCTGGTGCAGGTAGGGGAGCTCGGCCTTGATCTCCGGCTGCGCCGCCGCGGTCTCGATCAGGTGGTCCACCTGGGGGTTGCGGTAGCGCGGGTAGTTGCTCCCCTCCTGGATCGCCTCGCTGTGATAGTTGCTCCGCAGGTCGAGGCTGGTGTCGATGGTGTAGCCCATCATGGAGGCCTCGAACTGGCCGGACATCGTCTGCTTGGCCAGGGTGTTGAACTCGATCTGGCGGGGTGTGGCGCGGATGCCCACCTTCTGGAGCTGATTCTGGATCATCACCGTGGCGTCCGACCGGAGCTGGTTGCCGGTGTTGGTGATCAGCTCGAAGGCGAACGGCTTGCCGTCCTTGTCCAGGATGCCGTCGCCGTTGGTGTCCTTCCACCCCTTGGCGGCGAGGACGCGCGCCGCTTCCCTGGGGTCATAGGGCCACGGATGGATCGACGGGTCGTGGGCCCAGACCGAGGTCAGGATGGGGGAGTCGGCGACCTTGCCATAGGAGCCCAGGAGGGTGTCGACGATCGTCTTGCGGTCGATGGCGAGGGTCAGGGCCCGCCGCACCTCGGGGTCGCGGAAGAGCGGATTCTCGGTGTTCCAGACCACCGCGACGTAGATGTTGAACCAGTAGGCGATCAGCTGCAGCCGCGGCGAGGCCTTGACCCGCGGCGCGTCCGCGGGGGCGATCTGCGGCAGGTAGTCGAGGTCGCCGCTCAGGAGCTGGGTGAAGCCGCTCGCCTGGTCGGGGACCTGGCGCATCACCACCCGGTCCAGATAGGGGAATTCCTTCTCGTAGTACCGGTCGTTGCGCTGCAGCACGATCTGCTGCTGCGGCTGCCAGGAGGCGATGGTGAACGGGCCGTCCACCACCAGGTGCTGGCGGAACCAGTCGCCGTTCCGCCGCCACTCCTTGACCGGCAGCGTCTCCCAGGCGTGCTTGGGGAAGACCGGCCCCTCGTTGGCGTCGAGGAGCTGCTTGGCGTAGACGCGCGAGAAGTGGAAGCGCACGGTGTGCGGGTCCACCACCTCGACGTCCGTCATCCAGCGCTTCGCGTCGGCGAGCTCCCAGGCCACGTCCGGATGGGTCTGCATCTGCCAGGTCCAGCGCACGTCGTCGGCGGTCACCGGCACGCCGTCGCTCCACACCACGTCCTTGCGTAGATGGAAGGTGAGCGTCTTGTGGTCGGGCGACCAGTCCCAGGACTCCGCGAGCTGGGGCTTGAGGGTGGCGGGGTGCTGCTGGAAGTCGGCCTGCTCCTCGGCCAGGTGGAGGAACATGCGGAACAGCATCTCGTTGTTGACCTGGGTCGAGGGCAGGATCAGGCTGTTGACCCCGCCCGGCTCGGCCGTCCAGCCGGTCACCACGGTGCCGCCGCGATGGGGCTTGCGCGGAGCCGCCTCGGGCCCGGCGGCGCGCTCCGGACCCTGCCGGCAGCCGGCGAGCAGGGCGGCGGCGAGGGCCAGGGCGCGGAAGAGGGGGGCTCGGCGCATGAGAGCGGGTTCATGGTATCCGACGGCGGGGGGAAAAAGAAGCCCGCCCGGGCATGAATGCCCGGGCGAGGCGGTCTCTCCCCGGGTGCTATCCTTGATCCGGCATGAAACGCGTGGTCCCGTCGTCCTCCTCCCGCAAGCTCCTGATCGCCTCGCTGATCTTCGGGGTCTTCGTGCTCTGCGACATCACCCTGTTCGGCTGGCTGATCTTCCGCTCGCTGTCGCAGCGGGAGGTCGAGCGGGTGCTGCTGGAGACCCGGTCGGAGGCCGAGAAGCTGGCCCAGCAGATCGCCCGCCGGGCCGAGCGCGAGAAGGACCTCTATACGGCGGTGGCGGTCGAGCGGGAGACCCAGACCTACATCGACCAGGTCCTGCGCCAGCGGGAGCTGGTGAAGCGGGTCGAGATCCGCGACAAGAACGGCGTGCTGGTCTACGAGGGGCGCAGCGAGGCGCGGATGCAGGTGGGGGGCGAGAGCGCCAACCCCCCGATCGGGCCGCCGATCCTCACCTCCCCCGAGCTCCAGCAGCACATGGAGCCCGAGCCGCGCATCGAGAAGAAGACCCGCGAGACCGAGTCCTCCTTCACGGTGCCCGACATCCGGGTGCCGATCGGCAACTACGGCCAACTGGAGATCGGCATCAGCCCCGTCGAGCTCAGCCGCCGCATCGAGGTGTTGCGGGCCGACCTGATCCGCCAGACCACCCTGATCGCCGTCATCTCGATGCTGCTCCTGATCTCCGCCTACGCCGCGGTCTGGACGGTCCTCCGGCGCTCGCAGCGGCTGGAGGTCCAGGCGGCCCAGGCCGAGCGGCTGGCCTATCTCGGCACCCTCGCCTCGGGGCTCGCGCACGAGATCCGCAACCCGCTCAACTCGCTCAACCTCAACATGCAGATGCTGGAGGAGGAGATCGACGAGCACGGCTCGGCCCCCACGGGCAAGCGGCTGCTCTCGATCACCCGCTCCGAGCTCAGCCGCCTCGAGCGCCTGGTCTCGGACTTCCTCGCCTACGCCAAGCCCCGCCCCCTGGAGATGGAGGAGGTGCCGGCCGTGCGTCCGCTCGAACGGGTGCGGGAGGTGCTGGCGGGAGAGATCCAGAAGCGGCAGGTGCAGGTCGAGATCGAGGACCGGAGCGGCGGCGCGCGCATCCGGATCGACCCCGCGCAGATGAACCAGCTCCTGCTCAACCTGGCCCAGAACGCCTTCAACGCCGCCGAGGAGGCGGGGCGGCGCCCCTGGCTCAAGCTGGCCGCCGGCCGCCAGGGGCCGTCCGTCCTCCTGGAGCTGTCCGACAACGGCGTCGGCATGACGGCGGAGGAGCAGGAGAAGATCTTCGACCTCTTCTATTCGACCCGGAAGGGGGGGACCGGCCTGGGTCTCGCCATCGCCGAGCGGATCGCCAGCGCCCACGGCGGCCGGCTCGGCGTGCGCAGCACCAAGGGGGTGGGAACGACGGTCACGGTCGAGCTGCCCGCCGTTCATCCGGAGCCGGCCACCGGTCGCCTCGCCACGGCGGAAATGGAAAGGGCGCCCACCTGAGGGCGCCCCTGACAGCCGACGAATCGCAGCCCGTTCTCAGCTGATCTCGATCTTCCGCGGCTTGGCCTGCTCGGCCTTGGGGACGGTGATCGTCAGCACGCCGTTCTCGAACGCCGCCTGGACCCCCTCGCTGTTGACCTGCTGCGGCAGGGCGAAGGCGCGGGTGAAGGCGCCGTAGGTCCGCTCGATGCGCTGGAAGCTCTCCTTA
>JAICSG010001038.1 GCA_025937035.1 Thermoanaerobaculia bacterium
CATGGCGTCGGCCGCCGTGGCCGGGCAGACGACCTTGATGCCGGCGGTGTGCGCGAACCACCCTTCCGGGTTCTGGGAGTGGAAGGGGCCGGCCCCCACACCGCCGCCGGTGGGCAGGCGGACCACGATCGGGCAGGGGACCTGCCAGCGGTAGTAGAGCTTGGCCGCCACGTTCACGAGCTGGTTGAAGCCGCAGGAGATGAAGTCGCCGAACTGCATCTCCACCACCGGCCGGTAGCCCAGGAGGGCGGCGCCGATGGCGATGCCGATCGTGCCGCTTTCGGCGATGGGGGTGTCGAGCACCCGGTTGGGCCAGCGGGCGTGCAGGCCGCGGGTGGTGCGGAAGGCCCCCTCGAAGACGCCGATGTCCTGCCCCATCAGCACCACCGACGAGTCGCGCTCCATCTCCTCCAACAGGGCCTGATTGATGGCGTCGACGTAGGTGGTCTCGCCCTTGGGACGGCTCTGGATCACCGCCGGCGCCTCGACGGGCACCCGGCGCGGGGGCTCGGGGGCGAAGACGGGACGGAGGGCGATCTCGTCCGAAGGCGGCGGCGCGTCGATGGCCCGGGTGATGGCGCTCTCGACCATCTCGGCGATCCGCGCCTCCAGCCTTTCGCGGGTGGCTGCGTCCATCACCCCCTCCTCTTCGAGGCGGCGGGCGTAGGCCGGCACCGGATCGGCGGCGCGGTAGGTGGCGAGCTCGTCGGGCGGCACGACCTTGAGGGAGTCGTCCCCCTCGGCGTGTCCGCGCATGCGGCCGAGCATGGCCTCGATGAGCGTGGGCCCCTGGCCGGAGCGGGCGCGGGCCACGGCGCGGGAGAAGGCCGCGGCCATGGCATCCGGATCGTTGCCGTCCACGGTCTCCGCGGCGACGCCGTAGCCGGGGCCGCGGTCGGAGAGCCGCTCGGCGGCGTACTGGAGGCGGGCCGGGGTCGAGAAGGCGTAGCGGTTGTTCTCGATCACCAGGATCAGCGGCAGCTTCCAGACGGCGGCCATGTTGAGCCCCTCGTGGAAGTCGCCGGTCGAGGTGCCCCCCTCGCCGATGAAGTTGATCGCCACCCGGTCGCTGCCGGCCTGGCGGAAGGCGAAGGCGCAGCCGGCCGCCACCGGGATCATCGAGCCCAGGTGGCTGATCATGCCGACGTGAAGAATGCCGTGCTCGGGCGCCAGATAGCCGTAGTGGAACGAGCGCTCGACCCCCTGCGAGAACCCCTCCCCCTTGCCCAGGAGCTGGCAGGCGAGGCGGTGCAGCAGGAGATCGGGATCGGGGCGGCGATCTGCCTGGGGATCATTCGGATCGCCGAAGCCGAAGCCGGGAAACGCGCGGGCGGGATCGAGGTAGACGGCGAGGATGGCGCCGAGGTCGCGGTGCAGCGTGCAGAGAGCGTCGCCGGGCCCGAGGGCGAGGCCGGCCGGGATGGTGGTCGCCTCGTTGCCCACCTCGCTGTACCACTTGGAGACCCGGCCGGTGAGCAGCAGGGCCTCGAACCGGGAGTCGAGGTCCCGGGTGAGCTTCATGAAGGCGTAACGGAGAAGCCGCGCCCGCGCGTCGGCGGACAGGGCTGTGGTCGACGGTTCAGGGGAATGGACGGTCATAGGAATGGAATCCTATCTCTTCAGCCCTCCCACCGCCTTCTCCAGCCGCTTCCGGTGGCGGTTCTCGGGGTCCATCTGGACCAGGATCTTGAGCGCCAGCTCGGCCTTGGCGGCGTCCCCCTGGCGGATGAAGGTCTCGACCTGCTGCACCCCCTGCTCCACGGCCTGCTGCCGGCGGTGGATCGCCTCCAGGCGGTCGATCTCGGCGAACATGGAGGCGGCGCGCGGGCTCCCCGGCTGCGCCTTCCCCAGCTCCTGGGCGACCTCGCGGGCGGCGAACCAGTTGTGCTCCTCGACCGCCTGGCGGTAGCGGCGGGCGAAGACGGCGTCCTGCTCCTCCTTCTGGATACCGGCGCGGGCCTCGGCGAGCTGCTCGCGGTAGAAGTCGAGGGTGATGCGCGG
>JAICSG010000262.1 GCA_025937035.1 Thermoanaerobaculia bacterium
CGACCGCACCAGGGGCCCGCGCTGGAGGTCGAACGGCGCGGCGGTCTCCTCCTGGGCCAGGCGCAGGGCCTCGGGCTCGCGCCGCTCCGCGGGCAGCCCGGTGAGGTCGACCAAGGCCAGGAGCTGCCGGCGCGAAGCGGCCACCCGCTGCGCGGGCCGGCCGTCGACCACGGGGAAGCTGGTGCGCCAGGCCGCGTGCCGGCGGGCGATCTCGTCGAGCGCCGCCGCCACCAGCGGCACCTCCAGCGGCCCCAGCATGCGGGTGGCGGCGCCGATGTTGAGCCCCGCCCCGCCCGGGTAGAGCTGCTCCATGAACCAGAAGCGCTCCTGGTCGAGCGACAGCGGCCAGTCCCCCTCGCCCGTGGGCCCCGAGCGGCGCGGGATGGCGGGCGGCTGCGGCGGGCGCGCCGCGGCCTGGCGCTGCTTCTCCCGCAGCTTCTCGAACAGGGCCCGTTGCTCGGGGGTGAGGGCGGAGATACGGTCGGTCAGGCTCATACGGCTCCATCGTGCTGGGTCGGCTCTCCGGCGAGCAGGGCTTGCAGGTCCTCCAGGGAGAGATCGCCCACCTCCGCCATCACCTGCCCGACCAGGCGGTTCGCCAGGTCGAGCAGGTCGGCGGCCTCGAACATCATCTGCAGAGGGACCTCGAGGCCGTACTGGTCCCGCAGGCGGGCCATGAGGCGGGTGGCGAGCAGCGAGTGCCCGCCGAGGTCGAAGAAGTTGTCGCGCATCCCCACCCGCTCGAGGCCCAGGATCTCCGCGCAGGCGGCGGCCAGGCTCTCCTCGATCGCGTTGGAGGGGGCGAGGTATTCCCGCGTCTTGCCGGCGGCCGGATCGGGCGCGGGGAGGGCCCGGCGGTCCACCTTGCCGTTGGCGGTGAGCGGCAGACGGTCGAGGAAGACGAAGGCGGCGGGGATCATCGGCTCGGGCAGCAGGGCCGCCAGATGGCGCCGCAGCTCGGTCTCCTCCACCTCCCCCACCACGTAGGCGGCCAGCCGGCGGTCGCCATCCCTTTCCCAGGGGACCACCACCGTCTCGCGCACCGAGGGGTGGCCGGCGAGGGCCGCCTCGATCTCCCCCAGCTCGATGCGGAAGCCGCGGATCTTCACCTGGTTGTCCCGCCGCCCCAGGAATTCGAGCAGGCCGTCCGGGCGCCAGCGGACGACGTCCCCGGTGCGGTAGAGGCGGCCGCCGTCCCCCCACGGGTCGGGCACGAAGCGCTCGGCGGTGAGGGCCGGGCGGGCGAGATACCCCCGCGCCACGCCGCCGCCCCCCGCGAAGAGCTCCCCCCAGACCCCCACCGGCACCGGCCGCAGGTCCGCGTCGAGCACGTGGACCGGGGTGTCCTGGATGGGCCGGCCGATCGGCACCGTGGCCGCCAGCCGCTCGTCGCCGAGGTCGGCGGCGGTCATGACGTGGCAGGTGGTGAAGGTGGTGCACTCGGTGGGGCCGTAGCCGTTGATCAGCGCGCAGCCGGGCAGACCCTCCAGGGCGCGGCGCACCGCCGCGGGCGCCAGCACGTCGCCGCCGGCCAGGAGCTGGCGCAGGGGGCGCAGGGTCTCCAGGCGGTCCTGGACCATCTGGTGGAAGAGCCCGGAGGTCAGCCAGAGGGTGGTCACGCCGTGGCGGACGATCGCCGCCGCCAGCTCGTCGAGCGCCGGCCTCCGGCCGGGGAAGACCGCCACCCGCCCGCCGTTGAGCAGCGGCCCCCAGATCTCCAGGGTGGAGACGTCGAAGGCCACGTTGACCACCTGGAGGAAGGTCTCGCCCGAGCCCAGCCGGGCGTAGCGGGCGCCGGTCACCAGGCGCAGGACGTTGGCGTGGGTGACCGCCACCCCCTTGGGCGCGCCGGTGGAGCCGGAGGTGTAGAGCACGTAGGCGAGCTGGTCGGGAAAAACAGCAGGGACAGGGACCTCAGGGACAGCAGGGGCTCCAGGGACAGGGACGTCGTCGAGGAAGATCGCACCGGCGTCCTCCAGCAGGAAGCGCCGCCGCTCCTCGGGGAGCTCGGGGTCGACCGGCAGGTATGCGCAGCCCGCCTGGAGGATGCCGAGCAGGGTGGGGATCAGGCCCACGGAGCGCTCGGCCGGCACGGCGATCCGCGTCTCGGGGGCGATCCCGGCGCGGAGCAGCCGGCCGGCCACCTGGGCGGCGCGGCGGCCGAGCTCGGCGTAGGTCAGCGCCTCGCCGTCCCCCACCACCGCCACGGCGTCCGGCGTGCGGGCGGCCTGGGCGGCGAAGCGGCCGTGAAGGGTCGCCGCCGGCGGGTGGACCGGCCCGGCGCCGCTCCACTCCACCAGGATCTGATGGCGCGCCGCCGCGCCGAACGCCGGCAGGTCCGCGAGGCGCACCTCGGGATCGGCCGCCGCGGCCGCCAGCATCGCGGAGAGCATCTCGGCCATGCGGACCGCGGTGGCGCGGTCGAACAGGTCGGCGTTGTACTCCAGGGGACCGGTGAACGCGCCGGCGGACTCGAAGAGGGCGAGCATCAGGTCGTAGCGGGCGTTGCCGTCGTAGATCTGGAGCGCCTCGCTCGCGACCTCCCCCGGGACCCCCAGGCCGCTCCCCTGGATGTCGACGAGCTGCACAAGGGTCTGGACGATCGGCATCCGGCTGGTGTCCCGCTCGGGCCGGAGGGTCTCCACCAGCTTCCCGAAGGGGAGGTGCTGATGGGCGAAGACGGCCACGGCCACGGCGCGCGCGCGGGCGAGCATCTCGCGGAAGCTCGGGTCCCCCCGCAGGTCGATGGGCAGGGGGAGCTGGGTGGGGAAGAACCCGAGCAGGGACTCCACCTCGGGCCGGCCGCGGTTGGCGTTGACCGTGCCGACGATCAGCCGGTCCTGGCCGGAGAGCCGGTGGAAGAGGGCGGCGCAGAGGGCGACGAAGGCCATGAACCGGGTCGCCCCCGCGTCGCGCGCCAGGGCGCGCAACGCCGCCGTCGCCGCCGGATCGAGGTGGAGCGGATGGCGGCCGCCGCGCCCGCTCTGCTCCGCCGGCCGCGGCCGGTCGCCCGGGAGGTCGAGCACCAGGGGAAAGCCCTGGAGCTGCTCGCGCCACCAGTCGAGCTCGTGTTGGAGCACCTCGCCGGCCAGCCAGCGCCGCTGCCACACCGCGAAGTCGACGAGCTGCACCGGAGGCTCCGGGAGATGGCCTCCGGCGTGCAGGACGGCGAGCTCGCGCCAGAAGAGGTCGAGGCTGATCAGGTCGCCGACGATGTGATGAACGGTCAGCACGCAGATGTGCTCGCGCTCCGCCAGCCGCGTCAGCAGGAGGCGCACCAGCGGTCCCTGAGCGAGCGAGAACGGCTGGCGGGCCGCCTCGCCGGCCAGGCGGAGAGCCAGGGCCTCCCGCCGCCCGGGCGGCAGCTCCGAGAGGTCCACCACGGGCAGGGGCAGGTGGAGATCCGGCGCCACCCGCTGCACCGGCCGGTCGTCCACCAGGGGGAAGGTGGTACGCCAGGCACCATGGCGCCGGACGATGGCGTTGGCGGCCGCCTCCAGGGAGGAGGGGGTGAGCGCGCCGGTCAGCCGTATCGCCGTGACCATGTTGTAGGCGGTGCTCTTCGGGTCGAAGACATGGAGGAACCAGAGCCGCTCCTGATCGAAGGTCAGCGGCCAGTCCCCCTCCCCGCCCGGGCCGCTCACCCGCTCGATCGGCGGCGGCGCGAGGGGAGCCGGCGCGGCCTGGCGCTGTTTCTGGCGCAGAGCCTCGAACAGCGCCCGCTGCTCGGGCGTCAAGGCGGCGAGACGGTCGTTCACGCTCATGGGATCTCCGCGAGAGACGGCAGCTCCGACAGCCGCGCGTCCGGATCGGCCACCACCCGCTCGAGGAGGAGGCGGAAGAGCCCCAGCCAGCGCTCCACGGTCGCACGGTCCAGGATGTCGGCGTTGTGCTCGACCGGCCCGGAGAACCCCAGGTCCTCGTAGTCGTAGAGGCCGAGCATCAGGTCCCAGCGGGCATTGCCGTCGAACAGCGGCACCGCCTCGGAGTCGATCTCGCCGTCCTTTCTGTGGCTCTGGCCGTTGAGCACCAGGAGCAGCACCTGCACCACCGGGTTGCGGCCGGGGTCGGGCTCGGGGGCCAGGGTCTCGGCCAGCTTGTCGAACGGCATGCTCTGGTGCGTATAGGCGGAGAGGGTGGCTCTTTTGACCCGCGCCAGCAGCTCGCGGAAGGTCGGATCCCCGGAGAGGTCCACGGCGAACGGCACCTGGGTGAGGAAGAAGCCCACCACCGTCTCGAGCTCCGGGCGGGGCCGGTTGGCGCTGTTGGAGCCCACCACGAGCCGCTCCTGGCCGGTGATCCGGAAGAGCAGGGCGTCGGTCGCGGCGAGCAGGGCCATGAAGACGGTCACCCCCTCGCGGCGGGCGAGGGCCCGCAGCCCGGCGGCGAGCTCCGGGCCGGAACGGAAGGGGACCATGCCGCCGCGCTGGCTCTGCCGGCGGGGCCGGGGGCGGTCGCCCGGCAGGTCGAGCACCAGCGGGAAGCCGGCCAGCTCGCGGCGCCAGAAATCGGCGTATTCGCGCAGCGCCTCGCCGCTCCACCGCTCGCGCTCCCAGAGGACGAAGTCGGGAAAGTGCAGCGCCGGCTCGGGGCACGGGCTGGGGGCGCCGGTCCGCGCCGCCTCGTAGAGCGCCATCAGCTCCTGGAAGGCGATCTGGAAGGTGATCCAGTCGGTGGCCGTGTGGTGGACCGTGAGGAGCCAGAAGTGCTCGCGCTCGGCGAGGCGGACCAGGGCGGCGCGGATCAGCGGTCCGCGCTCCAGGTCGAAGGGGGCCCGGGTGCGGTCGAACAGAGTGCGGCGCCCCTCGGCCTCGCGCCGCCCCGCCGGCAGGGCCGTGAGGTCGATCAAGCCGAAATCGAGCTCCACCTCCTCCGCCACCCGCTGCACCGGCCGGCCGTCCACCCGGGGGAAGCTGGCGCGGAAGGCGGCGTGGCGGCGGATCAGCTCGCGCAGGGCGCCCGCGAAGGCGGGGATGTCGAGGGCCCCCCACATGTGGCTGGCGGCGTCGACGTTCCAGGAGACCAGGGCCGGGTTCTCCTGGTGCAGCCGCCAGAGCCGCTCCTGGTCGATCGACAGCGGCCAGTCGCCGGCTCCGGAGGGGCCGGTGACCCGGCGGACCGGCGGCGGCTGGCGGGCTATCGTTGCCTCCTGCTGCTTGCGGCGCAGGACCTCGAAGAGGGCCCGCTGCTCCGGGGTCAGCGTCGAGAGACGTTCGGCGACGCTCACAGAGCCGCCCCCATCTCGGCCAGCTTGCGCTCCGCCTCCTCCGGGGAGAGCCCCTCGACGAGGGCGAGCAGGGCCGCGAGATCCTCCTCGCTCTCCTCGCCCTTGGCGCGGCCGATCAGCTTGGACAGCCCGGCGATGGTGGGGGCCTCGAACAGCGCCGTCACCGGCAGGTCGGCGTCGAACAGGGTGCGGATCTGGGTGACCATCTGGATCGCCAGCAGCGAGTGGCCGCCCAACTCGAGGAAGCTGTCCTCGACGCCCACCGGGGCGATGCCGAACAGCTCCTCCCAGAGGGCGGCGAGCCTGGCCTCGCGCTCGTCGCGCGGCTCGGCGTAGGCGGTCGAGAGCCCCGGGCGCCGGGCCTTCTCGCCGCGGTGCATCGGCGCCAGCTGGGAGAGCAGGCTCTCGGCGGAGACGGCGTCGGCCTCGGCGAGCAGGGCGGGGAGGTCGCGGGCCGCCACCACTACCTGGGGGAGGGGGGCGGCGAGCAGCCGGCGCAGGGCCTCGCCGCTCCGCGCGGCCGGGACCCCGAAGGCCGTGAGGCTCTTCTGGAGCTCCTCCGGCTGCATCCCGGCGAGCCCCCCGGCCGCCGCGGCGATCAGCCAGCCGTCCCACTGATAGGGGTCCCAGTGGGCGGCCACGGTGAACGGACCGCCCTCGGCGGACCGCCGCCGGGCCAGGGCGTCGAGGTAGGCCCCCGCGGCGGCGATGTCGAGCTGCCCCAGGCCGCCGGTGAAGGCCAGGGTGGAGGACATCAGCAGCACGAAGGCGGGGGGACGCGGCTCGGCCGAGAGGGCCGCCAGCCAAGCCTCCGCGCCCAGGGCGGTGGGGTCGAGGGCGGCCCGCAGGGCCTCCGCCGTCTTGAGCTGCACCAGGCCGCCGGTGAA
>JAICSG010000433.1 GCA_025937035.1 Thermoanaerobaculia bacterium
AGGCGCCTCTCGTTCGAGCAGGACGGGATCCGCCGCTATGCCTGCCTCAACCTACCGCCGCAGGCGCAAGGGGCCGCCGCCCCCGCGGGCGCCAAGTGGCCCCTGCTGATCTATCTCCACGGCTCGCGCACCACGCCGGACAGCCTCTACCTGGAAGGCAAGAGCCTGTTCGCCCTCCACAATCAATATCCGCTGTCGAAGGACCCCGCGGTCAAAGGCTTCATCCTCCTCGCGCCGGAAGGACGGCGGATGGTCCCCTGGGCGGCGCCCGACTTCCAGACCGGCACCGGCTTCCACTGGGACGAGTGGTACCGCAATTCCACCGAGAACCTCGACGCCAAGGCGGTCGACCACTTCCTCGACGAGGTGATCGCCACGGGGAAGGTGGACCCGCGCCAGATCTACGTCTTCGGCTGGAGCAACGGCGCCTACATGGCCGCCCTCTACGGCGTCTGGCGCGGCGACCGCATCGCCGCCATCGGCCAGTATGCCGGCGGCGACCCCTGGTCGCGGCCCCCCTGTCCGGTCGATTTCACCTACACCCGGAAGGTGCCCCTGTTCCTGATGCGGAACCTCTGCGACGCGGCGGTCTCCTGCTCGACCACGAGCTCCTGGATCACCACGCTGCAGCAGGCCGACTGGCCCTTCGAATACCGGAGCCTGGCGCTGAGAGGCAACGCCGTGTCACCCGACAGCGCGTGCGCGTCGAGCTGCTCGACCAGGCAGGGCGCCTACGAGCACATCCGCTGGCCGCAGACCGCCGTGCTGAGCGAGATGCTCGACTTCCTGAAGCAGCACCCGCTGCCTTGATGTAAGGCCCCCGGGGAGGTCAACCCCTCCCCGGGAAGCTCTCCAGCACCGACAGCACCGAATCGATGTCCCCCGGCGTGTGATCCGCCGAGACCTGGAAGCGGATCGATTCGTCGCCGCGGGGCACGACCGGATATTTGAGGCCGGTCGCCAGGATGCCGTGCTGCCGCAGGTGGGCCACCAGGGCGGTGGTTTTGGCGGTATCGCGCACCATCAGCGGCACCACCGGGTGCTCGCCGGGGATGGTCTCGTAGCCGAGGCGGAGGAGCCCCTGCTCGAAGCGCGCGGTCATCGCCCGCAGGTGATCGAGCAGGCGCAGCCCCTCGGGGCTGTCCACGATCTCCACCGACTTGAGCGCCGCCGCGCACTCGCCCATGGTGATCGGATTGGAATAGATATAGGTCGCCGCGGTCTCGCGCAGGAAGCGGGTCAGCAGCCGGCTTCCGGTCACGTAGCCGCCGTTGACGCCGAACGCCTTGCCCAGGGTGGCGACCAGGATGTCCACCGGACCCGATTGAGTGTATTCCTCGGTGCCGCGGCCGGTGCGGCCGAAGGCGCCCACGCCGTGCGAGTCGTCCACGATCAGCACCGCGTCCTCCGCGAAGCGCTCGCTCCAGCGGCGGCAGATCGCCTGCAACTCGGGCAGCGGCGCGTGATCGCCGCGCATGCTGAAGATGCCGTCCGTCACCACGATCGCCCGGCGGCAGGTCCCGGCCACGGCCTCCAGCTTCGCCTCCAGATCGGCGAGGTCGAGGTGCTTGTAGATCTGCTTCTCCTTGGGCCGCGCCAGGCGCATGGCGTTGATGATGCAGTTGTGGTTGAGCTCGTCGCTGATCAGCGCCGTCTCGGGAGTGATCAGAGGAACGATCACGCCCAGCGCCGTGGCATAGGCCGAGCTGAAGAGCATCGCCGACTCGCGGCCGTGGAAGGCGGCGAGGCGCGCCTCCAGATCGACGTGGGCCTGATAGGTGCCGCTGATGAAGCGCACCGCGCCCGGGCCGACGCCGAGCTCCCGGCTGGCGGTCTCCTCGGCGTGGATCAGCTCGGGACGCAGGGACATCCCGAGATAATTGTTCGAGTTCATCTTGAGAAAGGGTTTCTCCCCCTCTCCCGCCAGCAGGTAGCGCGGCCCCCGGTCGCCCGACGCGGGAAGGACGCGGGTGATCACCGATTCGTCCCCCTTCAGGGTGCCCCGCTCGCGCAGGGCATCGAGCTCGGCGGAGAGGGCGGCTTCGAAACGATCAATTGCCATGATGGACCTCCTCGGCGGCCAGCTTCTTTTCCAGGTTTTCGAGCATGTCGCGGACCATCGCCGGGAGATCGTACTGGGGGTCCCACCCCCACTCCTGGCGCGCGGCGCTGTCGTCGAGCGAATTCGGCCAGGAGTCGGCGATCGCCTGCCGGACCGGATCGATCCGGTATTCCATCTTGAATTCGGGGATGTGCTTGCAGATCTCGGCCCCCAGCTCTCGCGGTGTGAAGTTCATCCCGGTGACGTTGAAGGAGTTGCGGTGGACCAGGTGCTCGGGATCGGCTTCCATGACGTCGATCGCCGCCTTCACCGCGTCGGGCATGTACATCATGTCGAGCCGGGTGTCCGGCTTCAGAAAACAGGCGTAGTGCCGGTGGCGGATGGCCTCCCAGAAGATCTCCACCGCGTAGTCGGTGGTGCCGCCGCCGGGAGGGGCGCCATAGGAGATGATGCCGGGGAAGCGGACGCCGCGGGCGTCGACGCCGAAACGCTGGTGGTAGTAGTCGCAGAGCAGCTCGCCCGCCACCTTGGTGACGCCGTAGATGGTGGTCGGCCGCTGAATGGTGTCCTGAGGGGTGTGGTCCTGGGGGGTGCCGGGCCCGAAGGCGCCGATGGAGCTGGGCACGAACACCGCGCAGCCGTTGACCCGGGCCACCTCCAGGACGCGGTAGAGGCTCCCCATGTTGACGTCCCAGGCCACCTGCGGCTTGCTCTCGCCGACCGCGGAGAGCAGGGCCACCAGGTGATAGATGGTCTGGATCTGGTGCCGCTGCACGACCTCCTGGATCTGGCGCTGGTTCGTGCAGTCGAGGAAATCGAAGGGACCGTCCGCGCGCAGGAGCTCCTCGCGCGACATCATGCGGATGTCGGAGGCAATGACCTGATCACCCCCGTAGCGCTCGCGCAAGGCGGGCACCAGCTCGGACCCGATCTGGCCGAGCGCTCCCGTGACGAGGATCTTCGTCTTCATAAATTCTTCCTCGGAGTGGTGCCGCCTGAGGGCGGCGGAGGGGAATGGTATGCCGTCCGTGTCAGTCCGTGCTAGTCCGTGCTTTTTCCGCCAGGAAGCGCTCCAGCGCGCGGCAGAAGAGCGCCGGGGTCTCGGCGTAGGGCAGGGCGCCGGCGCCTTCGAAGACGTCGAGGGCGGCGCCGGGGAGGTGGCGGAGCCAGAGGTCGGCCTGATCGACCGGCGGGTTCTTCGCCTGCCGGCCCCAGGCGAGCCAGACGGGGACGCGCAGGCGTTCGAGCTCCTCCGAGACGTCGTGCCAGAGGTCGCCCCGCAGATAGGCGGCGAGCGCCGCTCGGGCCTGCGAGGTGTGGCTCACCCGGTAGTGGTGCTCCAGCAGGGCCGCGTCCACCCGCTCGGGCGCGGCGTAGACCTCACGCCGGAGGTGGTGCTCCAGCGCCGCGCGGCCGGTCAGGAGGTCGAGCACCGGCGCGCCGACCACCGGCAGGCCCACCACGTGGCCCGCGAATCCCTGGAGGGCGCCGGTCTCGGCCGTCTCTCCCAATCCCAGGGGGGAGACCAGGGCCAGGGCGCGCACCCGGTCGGGGTGGTCCACCGCGGCCTGGACGGCGTAGGACGCGGCGAGGCCGGAGGCCACCAGGACCGCCTTCTCCCGCACCACCCCGGCCAGGAAGTCTTCCAGGAGTTGCAGATAGCGTTCCGGATGGTGCGCGCCGGGGATCGCCCGGGTGCGCCCCCAGCCGGGGAAATCGGGCACGTAGACGCTGAAGTCGGCGGCCAGGAGCTCGGCCGCGGCGCGCCACTGGTTGGCGTCGTAGCCGGGGCCGAAGGAGTGGAGGAGGACGATCGGCGGGCCGCTCCCGAGCTCCTGGAAGACCACCTCGCGTCCGGAGCGGCCGGCGTAGCGGTGGGCGCGCCCCCAGCGGGGGGGCGAGGGCGGCTCGGCCCGGCGGCGCAGCAGGGCCGCCACCAGGATCGGGGTGCCCACCGCCGCGCCCGCGATCAGCAGGCGGGTCGCGATCTTCCTGCCGCGGTCGCTTTTCAGGGACCTTCCGGTTCCTCTCGACATGGACCCGGAGCATACCATTTGCGGGTTCGCGAGGAGCTCACGGTATAATCCCCGGCCAGGAAAGGATTTCTATGCCCGTCCTACCCATCGTCCGCCTCGGCCATCCCTCGCTGCGCACCCCGGCGCAGCCGCTCCCGCCGGCCCTGCTCGCGCGGCCGGAGATCCAGGGGCTGATCGACAGCATGGTGGAGACGATGCACGACGCGCACGGCGTGGGGCTCGCCGCGCCCCAGGTGGGCGAGGAGCTCCAGATCTTCGTCTACCAGGCGGCCGGGCCGCCGGAGATCCCGCTGCACGTGGTCGTGAATCCCCTGGTCACTCCCCAGGCCCGGGAGGTGGCATACGACTGGGAGGGGTGCCTCTCGATCCCCGACCTGCGGGGCCTGGTGCCGCGCCACCCCAAGGTGCGGGTGCAGGGGCTCGACCGCGAGGGGCATCCGCTCGACTACGTGGTCA
>JAICSG010001015.1 GCA_025937035.1 Thermoanaerobaculia bacterium
GCCTCGACGAGCACGAGCGTGGTGGAGTCCCAGGCGTAGGTGCCGTCGGCTTCGGGCGCGTCGGTGGGAATCTGGTAGACCGAGACCTCGACGCGCTCGATGGGGATGCGGCCCGAACGGGTGGGAGCGGTGTTCTTTTCGAGTGTGGACGCGGGCATGGGCGTAGTCCTTGGTGATTGGCTATGGGGAGTCCTCACCCCAGCCCCTCCCTTCCGCGGAGGGGAGGGGAGTGCGTTCCCTCGCCCGGCTAGCGCGCTGGCTCCCCCTCGCCTCGCACGGAGAGGGGGCCGGGGGGTGAGGACTCCCAATGCGGGTGACTACGGGTTGTTAGGCGCGAGCTTGTCCACGGCCTCGTCGAGCGCGTGATCCACGGCGCCGAGGGTTTTGCCGACGATGCCCTGGTCGTGCTGCTCCAGCAGGTCGTCCACCTTGTCGCGGAAGAGGGTGAGCGCGATGCGTCCGCCGCCGGGCTGGCCGCGGACCAGCGCCTCGGCGAAGTGCATGGCCTGCTTGGGCTTGATCCTGGCGGGCATCGGCGGCTCGTTGGCATCCACCAGCGCCTCCAGGATGGCCGGACGCGGCGAGGCAAGGAACTGGCGCATGACCTCGCGGATCTGGGTCGGCTCCTCGACGTGGTAGCCCTCGGCGCCCGCCGCCTCGGCCCACTTCACCCAGTCGGCCGGCTGAAGTTGCACGCCGTACTCCGGGTTGCCGAGGAAGACGATCTGCTCCCACTTGATCTGGCCGAGGTAGTTGTTCTTGATGATGATCACCTTGATCGGCAGGTTGTACTTCACGGCGGTGAGCATCTCGCCCATCAGCATCGTGAAGCCGCCGTCGCCGACGAAGGCCACCACCTGCCGGTTCGGGTAGGCCACCTGTGCGCCGACGGCGTAGGGCAGGCCGGGCGCCATCGTGGCGAGGTTGCCGGCGCAGGAGTACATCTGATCGCCCTTGATGCGGAAGTTGCGCGCGATCCAGGTGGTGTTGGTGCCGCTGTCGCCGGTGATGATGGCGTCGTTGGCGGCCAGCTCGTTGAGCGCCTGGGCCACTACCTGTGGCTTCATCGGCATATCGGTCGAGGCGCCTTCGGCGTTGATCTTCTCGTTCCAGTCCTTCATGCCCCGCTGCGCCTGCTCCAGGAAGGAGCGGTCGCTCTTGCGTTGGAGCAGCGGGATCACCGCCTGGAGCGTGGCCTTCGAGTCACCCACCAGACCGATCTCGACGGGGTAGCGCAGGCCGATGCGCGTCGCGTCCACGTCAATCTGCACGCCGTGCGCCTGGCCTGGCTTGGGTAGGTATGACGGGTAGGGGTACGAGCTGCCGACGATCAGCAGCGTGTCGCACTGCTCCATCGCGTCCTCAGAGGGGGCGGTGCCGAGCAGGCCGAGGCCGCCGGTGGTGTAGGGGCTGTCGTCGGGGACGGCGGCCTTGCCGAGCAGCGGCTTCACGATCACCGCGCCGAGCAGCTCCGCGATCTGTTCCAGCTCGGCGCGCGCGTGGATGGCGCCGTGGCCGGCCAGGATGGCGACCTTGCCGCCCACGTTGAGGATGCTCGCCGCTTCCTGGAGCTCGGTCTGCCCCGGCACGCCGGCGCCGAAGCTGGTGGCCGCGCCCGTATCCACCGCCGCGCGACCGTCATAGTTGTTGCGTACGAAGAAGCCGGGCGCGAAGTGTGAGACCTGGGCCGGCGTCTTGGCGGGGCCGCCGGTCTCGGTGTTGACCTCCATCTTGGCGTCGGCGATCTGGTAGTCAATGGGGAAGGTGATGTGAGCGACGGTGCGCTGCGAGAGGGCGACACGGCAGGCGGTGTTGACCAGATTGTACACGTCGGCGGCGCCCTGCACCTGCTGGTTGTACGCGGCCACGTCCTCGAAGAGCGAGAGCAGGTTCACCTCCTGCTGGTAGTGCGAGCCGAGCAGGTCACTGTACTGCTGGCCGGTGATCGCCAGCACGGGAGCGCCATCCATCTTGGCGTCGTAGAGGCCGTTCAAGAGGTGGATCGCGCCCGGCCCGCTGGTGGCGAGACAGACGCCGAGCTTGCCGGTGA
>JAICSG010000915.1 GCA_025937035.1 Thermoanaerobaculia bacterium
ATCGTGCTGCTCATCGACGAGCGGCCGGAAGAGGTCACCGACATGCAGCGCTCGGTGCAGGGCGAGGTGGTCTCCTCGACCTTCGACGAGCCCGCCACCCGCCACGTGCAGGTGGCCGAGATGGTGATCGAGAAGGCCAAGCGCCTGGTCGAGCACAAGAAGGACGTGGTGATCCTGCTTGACTCAATCACCCGCCTGGCCCGCGCCTACAACACCGTCCAGCCCCCGTCGGGCAAGGTGCTCTCCGGCGGTATCGACGCCAACGCACTGCACCGCCCGAAGCGCTTCTTCGGCGCGGCGCGCAACATCGAGGAGGGCGGCTCCCTGACGATCATCGCCACGGCCCTGGTCGACACCGGCAGCCGCATGGACGACGTGATCTTCGAGGAGTTCAAGGGCACCGGCAACTGCGAGATCCATCTGGATCGGAAGCTGGTCGACAAGCGGGTCTTCCCGGCGATCGACATCAACAAGTCGGGCACCCGGAAGGAAGAGCTGCTGATGCCCGAGAGCGAGCTCCACCGGGTGTGGGTGCTGCGCAAGGTGCTCAACCCGCTGTCCACGGTGGAGAGCATGGAGCTGCTGCTCGACAAGCTCTCGAAGACCAAGACCAATCAGGACTTCCTGAACGCGATGTCGAAGTAGCGGAGGCCGCCCGCCCTTGCCCAAGCTGCGCGTCGGCATCGTCAACTTCCTGAACAGCAAGCCGTTGGCCTGGGGATTCCTCAAGGGCCATCACGCGGACCTGTTCGCGCCGAGCTACCATCCGCCGGCGCTGGTGGCGCGGCTGCTGGCGCAGGGGAACCTCGACATCGGTCTCATCCCGTCGATCGAGGTGCAGCGCATCCCCAATCTGCGGGTGCTGTCCGACATGTGCGTGGCGGCGCATCACGAGGTGCGAAGCGTCCTGCTGGTCTCGCGGGTGCCGATCCCCGAGGTCCGGCGCGTGGCCCTGGACACCAATAGCCGCACCTCGGCGACCTTGATCCGCATCCTGCTGCGCGAGCGCTGGGGGCTCTCCCCCGAGTACATTCACGAGCGCCCGGACCCCGAGCGGATGCTGGCCGAGGCGGACGCGGCGCTGGTGATCGGCGATCCCGCCCTGCGGGTCGACCGCGAGCGGTACCTCATCACCGATCTCGCGGCGGAATGGAAGGAGCTCACCGGGCTGCCGTTCGTCTTCGCCGTCTGGGCGGTACGGCCGGAGGTCGAGATTCCGGACCTCCCCTTCTACTTCAAGAGCAGCCTGCGCTACGGCCTCTCCTCGCTCGACACCCTGGTGCGCGAGGCGGCGGCCGAGATGGGGCTCGACTCCTCGGAGGTGCGCTCCTACCTGACGGAGAACCTCTCCTTCTTTCTCCGCCAGGAGGAGATGGTGGAGACGCTCGACGCCTTCTACGAACGGGCCTACAAGCACGGCCTGATCCTGGAGCCGCGGCCGATCGAGTTCTGGAAGTGATCAGGGCGTCAGAAAGTCGATGAAGTAAGCACCCGGATCACCGGGCCGCTCCTGCCATCTCTTGAGGGCGTGGGCGATTCTCTCCGGCAGATGATTGGGCACGCTGCGGGGGACGACCAGAAGACCGGCATGAGGCTCGTGAGCCTGGAAGAAGATCAGGGTCAGCCGCAGGAAATCGTCCCGGTTGCGCGTGACGAAGATTCGCTGTTGAGCTGCTGAGAAGCGGAGCTGATCCTCGTCCTGAAAGCCGCGCCGGTCGATTTCGTGGACGGAAAGAACGTCCAGGCCGAGACCCCGCGCGATCTCCGCCACCGCGGGATTGACATCCTCGTCGAGAAGGAAGCCCATGGGCGGCGATGGCTAGTGATTCCGAGGCCGCGAGAAGGGGAGCTCTCGCCAAGCTCTTTCAGGCGTCCACCGTGCCTCACGTTCCAGGCGCGCATCGATCTCGGAGGGGTAAAGCTGGTAATAGCCGAGCGCCGCACGAAGCTGGATTTCGTTTAGCCAGGGGTAGTTTTGCCGTAGGAGCTCATAGCTTTCGCCGCCGTCCTTCCAGGTAGCGATGACCTCCCAGACGTCCAGCCCGGTCCCAGCCACGACGGCTCGCCGTCCTGACGGGCCATCGACGAAGGAGACTCCCGGAGCGCGCCGGCCCCGGATCGCCTCGTCCAGGAGCTCCGCCGTCATGGCCGACCAGGACTTGCCCCGAGCCTCTGATTCCTGGGCAATCGCATCATCGAGCTCGGTCGGGATTCGGATGCCTTTGGCCTTGGTTGCCATACCCCCTCCAAGAGGTGCACATTGTGCACAGTATAGCATCCATGGATTTTCCAACGGTCGCGAGCATCCGCCAGTTTAGCGCTCCTTCCCGTTGCGGGCTCCCACCGTGATCTTGAGGTCCCGCA
>JAICSG010000074.1 GCA_025937035.1 Thermoanaerobaculia bacterium
GCTGCGGCGGATCGAGAACGTCTGGCAGCACCTCGACTCGCTGAAGCGGGTGCTCGCCCTGGAGCCGGAGCTCCTGATCTGCGATCACGCGGGCGTCCTGGAGCATGCCCAGGAAAGGCTCCGGCGCAAGATTCAGTACTGGGAGGATCTGGCCGGGCAGGCCCGGACGTTGCGCGAGCAGGGCCTGTCCGTGGAGGAGATCGCCCTTCGGCTGCTCGGCTGCGAGGGCCTGCTGACTTGGGCCAGCCTGGGGGACTTCTCGAAGCGGAATCTGATCCGGGGCCTTCTCGCGGGCCCCGGACGGGGCTAGACCGCCACCGCCACCCGCTCCGGCGCGAGCTCCTCGAAGCTGGCGGTGAAGTGGCGCAGCACCTTGGGGGCGTAGGTCATGCGCAGGCCGCGCAGGGTGTGGCGCTGGTCGCGGATGTCCTCCAGAACGCCCGCCACGTACTCCAGATGGGAGTTGGTGAAGACGCGCCGGGGGACGGCGAGGCGGATCAGCTCCATCGGGGCCGGGATCGGCTCGCCGGTCTCCGGATGCTCGCTGCCGAACATCACGCTGCCGATCTCCACTCCCCGGATGCCACCCTCGCGGTAGAGGGCCACCGAGAGCGCCTGCGCCGGCAGCTCCAGCGGCGGGATGTGCGGCAGGAGCTGCTTGGCGTCGATGTAGACGGCGTGACCGCCGGTCGGCTGCATGATCGGGATGCCGGCCTGGGTCAGCATGGCGCCGAAGCTCTCCACCTGGCCGATGCGGAAGCGGAGGTAATTCTCATCCAGCACCTCGCGCAGGCCGCGCGATACGGCCTCCAGGTCCCGGCCGGCGAGGCCGCCGTAGGTGGGGAACCCCTCGATCACGATCAGCCGCTGCTTGAGGGTCTCCAGCAGCCCCTCGTTGCGGCTCGCCAGGAAGCCGCCGATGTTCGCCAGGCCGTCCTTCTTGGCGCTCATGGTGCAGCCGTCCGCGAAGCTGAAGATCTCGCGCACGATCTCGGCCACCGACTTGTGCCCCTGCCCCTTCTCGCGCTGCTTGATGAACCAGGCGTTCTCGGCGAAGCGGCAGGCGTCGATGTAAAACGGCACGTCGAATTCGCGGCAGAGCTCGGAGACCGCCTTGACGTTGGCGAGCGAGACCGGCTGGCCGCCGCCCGAGTTGTTGGTCAGGGTGAGCATGCAGAGCGGCACGTTGCCGCGCTCCTCGACCAACAGCCGGCGCAGCCGCAGGAGATCCATGTTCCCCTTGAACGGATGGCTGGCCTGGGAGTCCCGCCCCTCGGGGATGACCAGGTCGAGCGCCACGCCGCCGTTGACCTCGATGTTGGCCCGGGTGGTGTCGAAGTGGCAGTTGTTGGGGATCACCATCCCCGGCCGGGTGAGCACGGTCGAGAACAGGAGGTTCTCGGCCACGCGCCCCTGGTGGACCGGGAGGAAGGCCGGGAAGCCGAAGACGTCGCGGATCGTGTCCTGGAGGTGGAAGAAGTTGCGGGCGCCAGCGTAGGCCTCGTCCCCCTGCATCATGCCGGCCCATTGCCAGTCGGACATCGCCGAGGTGCCGGAGTCGGTGAACAGGTCGATGAACACCGCTTCCGAAGGGATCTTGAACAGGTTGAATCCCCCCTCGACGAGGAGGCGCTCGCGTTCCTCGCGCGGCAGAAGCTGGATCTTTTCGACGACCTTGACGCGCCACGGCTCGGGCAGGGCTCTGCTCATCGGTTTCTCCCCCCAAAGATCGCCGCCGGAGAGGCGGCACAAAAAAATTCACAAATGTCGATAAACGACGACCCTAACGCGGAAGCTTCGGGTTACGAGAAGAGTGTCACAAAACGGGGGTTGCGGGACAGCCCCGGTGTGACATCCCTATAATCGAGCCATGAACGCGGAGGCGATCGAAGCGAAGCTCCGGGAATTCCTGTCCCGGAACGCCGAGCGGGAGGGCATCACCGCGGCCTACCTCTTCGGCAGCGTGGCCCGGGGGACGGCGGGGCCGAGGAGCGACGTGGACGTGGGGGTGCTCTATGAGGAGGACCCTCCACTCACCCTCGAAGGCCTCGGATTGCGGCTCGAAGGGGACCTGGAGAGCCTGCTCGAAAAGCCCGTTCAACTGGTCGTCCTCAACCATGCTCCCGTGGACCTGGCCATCCGGGTGCTGCGAGACGGCAAGCTGCTCGTGGACCGGGACCGGTCGAAACGCATCGACTTCGAGGTGAAGGCGCGTTTCGAATTCTTCGATCTGGAGCCTTACCTGAAGCTGTACCGCGGAATGAGGTAGACGGTGACGGACCTTCCACTGGTCGCCAAGAAGCTTGCCCTGATCGAAACGTCTGTCGGGGAGCTCCGCTCGCTGGTTCACCTCGAGGCCGTTCAAGGGGATGTCCGCGAGCTCCGCTTCGCGGCGTACACGCTCCACATCGCGATCCAGGCCGCCCTCGACGTCGCCGCCCACATCGTCGCCGACAACCGCCTGGGGGAGCCTCAAAACAACCGGGAGCTCTTCGAGCTCCTGGCTCGTTATGGATGGATCTCCCGCGAGCTCATGGAACCGTTGAGAGAGATGGTCGGGTTCCGGAACATCGTCGTCCATGGGTACGAGCGGCTCAACGCGGCGATCGTCGAGAGCATCCTCCGCAGTCACCTGGACGATCTCCTCCAGTTTGCAGGCGCCATCCGGGCACAGCTGATCTGAGCCGTTCGATCCGTGCCGTCTCGTCGCCGAGAGCCGGGCGGCACTCTCTTCTATGGGAGGAGATGATTCCTCCCAATGCCTCAGGAGGTCTCTATGTCTCGTGGATTGTCTCGGTTGCTCTTCGTCCTCGCTCTCGCCGTCGCCACCCTCGGAGGGCTCTTCACGCCGAAGGCCCAGGCGAGCTGTACGCAGCACTGTGCCCTGGTGAGCTGCGGGTACGAATGCTGCACCTATTCGGACTGCACCACTCATTGCTTCAACGTGTTCTGCGGTAATTAAAGAGCACGGGGCGGCCCTGGTATACCATCCCGGAGCCATGGCCGCCCCCCTGATCGAGCTGCGCGACGTCACTAAGGAATACGACGAGGGGGGCCGGCGGCGGACGGTGCTGCGCGGGGCGAGCCTCACGGTCCAGCGAGGCGAGCTGGCGGTGCTGATCGGCCGCAGCGGCACGGGGAAGTCGACGCTGCTCAACCTGCTCTCCGGGATCGATCCGCCCAGCTCCGGCGAGGTGGTGATCGACGGCGTCGTCCTCTCCGCCCTCTCCGAGCGGGAGCGGACCCTCTTCCGGCGCGACCGGATCGGCTTCGTCTTCCAGTTCTTCAACCTCATCCCCACCCTCACCGTGGAGGAGAACCTGCTCCTGCCCATGGAGCTCAAAGGCCGGATCGGCCCGGAGCAGCGGCGGGCGGCGCTCGCGCTGCTGGCGGAGGTCGGGCTGGCCGACCGGGCGGAAAGCTTCCCGGACCGGCTCTCCGGCGGCGAGCAGCAGCGGGTGGCGGTGGCGCGCGCCCTGGCCCACGATCCGCTGCTGGTGCTGGCCGACGAGCCCACCGGCAACCTCGATCTGGAGACCGGCCTCCAGGTGCTCGACCTCCTCGACCGCCTGACGCGCCAAGCCGGGAAAACCATGGTGATGGTCACCCACAGCCCCGAGGTGGTGGGGCTGGCGGACCGGGTCTTCCGCATCGAGGACTGCCGGCTGGTGGAGCGGGGGGAATGAGCCTCCTCTGGCGCTCCAGCCTGCGCTATCTCCTCCGCCACCCCTGGCAGTTCGGCCTCGCCGTGGTGGGGGTCGCCCTCGGGGTGGCGGTGGTGGTGTCGATCGGCCTCGCCAACGCCAGCGCGCGCCGGGCCTTCACGCTCTCTTCCGAGGCGGTTACGGGGAAGGCCACGCATCAGGTGGTCGGCGGGCCCGCGGGGATTCCCGACACGGCGTTTCGGCGGCTGGAGCTCGAGGGCGGGATCGAAAAGGCGGCGCCGGTGGTCGAGGGCTGGGTGGCGGTCCCGGAGAAGCCGGGGAGCCCCGCCCGGACGCTCCACCTGCTCGGCGTCGACCCCTTCTCGGAAGGCCCGTTCCGCTCCTATCTGGGCGGGGCCGCGGGCGGATCGCGCCAGGGTCAGACCTCGATCGATCTCGGTCCCCTGCTCACCCGGCCCGGAGCCTGCGTGCTGGCCGCGGGCACTGCGCGGGAGATGGGGCTCCGCCCGGGCGAAGCCTTCACCGTGCGCGCCGAGGGGGCCGGGCGGCGGCTCGTCCTCGCCGGCACGCTGGAGCCCGAGGACGCCAACACCCGCCGCGCGATCGCCGATCTGCTGGTGATGGACATCGCCTCGGCCCAGGAGATCCTCAACCGGATCGGCCGGATCGACCGCATCGATCTCATTCTGGACGAAGGGAAGGCGGGACAACGCGCGCTCGCCCGCGCCGCCGCGGCGCTGCCGCCCGGCGCGCAGATCCTCCCCGCCGCGGGCCGCACCCGCACCATCGAGGAGATGACCCGGGCCTTCCGCCTGAACCTGACCGCGCTCTCCCTGCTGGCGCTCGTCTGCGGCGCCTTCCTGATCTACAACACGATGACCTTCTCCGTGGTGCAGCGCCGGCAGTGGATCGGCACCCTGCGGGCGCTGGGGGTCTCCCGCCGGGAGATTTTCGGGCTGGTGCTGGGCGAGGCCCTGGCGGTGGCCGTGCTCGGCACCGGCCTCGGGCTCGGCGCCGGGGTGCTCCTCGGCCGCGGGCTGGTGCGGCTGGTGACGCAGACGATCAACGACCTCTATTTCGCGGTCTCGGTGCGCGAGCTCGCCGTGCCGCCCTCGACGCTCGCCCTGGGGGCGATCCTCGGCCTCGGGGCCACGCTCCTCGCGGCGCTGGTCCCGGCCGTCGAGGCCACTCAGGCACCGCCGCGGGCCGCCCTCCTCCGCTCGACCCTGGAGGCGCGGCTGCGGCGCTCGCTGCCGCGCACCGCCCTGCTGGGGGTGGTCCTGCTGGCCGGGGGCGGCGCCCTGCTCCTGCCGCGCAGCCTGGCGGTGAGCTTCGCCGGGCTCTTCGCGGTGATCCTGGGGTGCGCCCTGCTCGCCCCGGTGGCCACGGTCCTCCTGATGTGGCTCCTCCGCCGGCCGCTCGGAGCCCTGCTCGGCGTGCTGGGCCGGATGGCGGCCGGCGGCGTCGTGGCCTCGCTCTCGCGCACGGCGGTGGCCATCGCCGCCCTGGTGATCGCGGTCTCGGTGACGGTGGGCATCGGCGTGATGATCGACAGCTTCCGGCAGACGGTGGTGCGCTGGCTGGAGATGACGCTCCAGTCGGACGTCTACGTCACGGCCCCCACCCGGTCCGGGGGGCTCGGCGGCGCGGCGCTCGACCCCAGGCTCGTCCAACGGGCGATTGCCCTGCCGGGGGTCGCGGGAGGGCATACGATCCGGCGCGTGGCCATCCCCTCGCCCTCGGGCCCCATCCGGCTGGTGGTGATGGGGGGCGATCCGCGGAGCATCGAGAAGCTCTACGAATTCAAGGAGGGAAATCCCGCCAGGATCTGGCCGGAGCTCTGGTCGGGAGACGCGGTGCTGGTCTCCGAGCCCTACGCCTCCCGCACCGGCGCGGGCGCCGGCTCGACGGTGCGGCTGCGGACGGAGCAGGGGGACCGGGATTTCCGGGTGACGGGCGTCTTCTACGACTACGCCTCGGACCAGGGGGTGGTGCTGATGAGCCGGCCCACCTACCAGCGGCATTGGAACGATCCGTCCATCTCCGGCTTCGCGCTCGACCTGACTCCCGGGGCCGATCCGGACCGGGTGGTCGAGCGGCTGCGGGCCACGATCGGGGCGGAGCGGGCGCTGGCGATCCAGTCGAACCGCTCGCTCAAGAAGATCTCGCTGGAGATCTTCGACCGCACCTTCCTGATCACCTCGGTGCTGCGGCTGCTGGCGGGCCTGGTGGCCTTCATCGGCGTCCTCTCCTCGCTAATGGCGCTCCAGCTCGAGCGCGCCCGGGAGCTCGGCGTGCTGCGGGCGAACGGGATGACCCCGGGGCAGGTCTGGCAGCTCGTGACCTCGCAGACCGGCCTGATGGGGCTGGCGGCGGGCCTGCTCTCGCTGCCGGTGGGCCTGACGCTCGCGGCGGTGATGATCTACGTGATCAACCGCCGCTCCTTCGGCTGGACGATCCGCATGGAGCTCAGCCCCCGGGTCCTTCTCGAAGCCCTCCTCCTCGCCCTCGCCGCCGCCCTCCTCGCCGGCCTCTACCCCGCCTACAAGATGGCGCGGACATCCCCGGCGCTGGCACTGCGGGAGGAGTAGCGGGTGGAGGATATTTCCTCCCGGGAAGACATGCCAGGACGGCCGAGATTTCGTTGACTTTCCGGGGTCGTCTACCTATACTCTTCTCACCATGGCTGCCAAGAAAAAGTCCCCCAGTGCTGTCAGGACCTTGCAGGCAAAACCCAAGATTGCCGCCAAGAGGACCACGGCGAAGTCGAAAGGCGTAAAGAAGGTTGCAGAAAACAGGATCGTAGTGAAGCCCCCGGTGGTTGAGACGGTCCCCGGGAAGAAGACTTCCCTGGATGTTTTACGCCTTTTCATGCAGGCTTACGAAGATCTCTAGTTGTGAGTCGTCCGGTTGATCCGGTAGTATTCGTACATGAATTTCTGAGAGAGTTTCTTGAGACTCGCTTCGTTACTGGCATCATCTCGACAAAAGAATACTACAGCCTCTTACCCTCTCTTCGAGACAGATTGTTGAGCGGGGTTTGTGAAGAGCTTTTCGCGAAGTCCCCAACTCCCGTTCATGTGGAAGGCTTCGGAGACCTCCGTCTTATTTACTTGCGAGAGCCCGATGGGAGCGAATTTCCCTTTCTCCAGAGGCTGACTAAGCAGCCCTCATCCAGCAAGAAAAAGCTCGTCTGCTTCGTGGGACATCGTTTTCTGGAGAATATCGAGAGGTCTCTTCGCTTCAACCTCGCTCATCTGTTCGAGCCTTATAGAGTCAGCCTCCGCTGGTCCGATTATAATCTGGCTGCTCGCGATGTATTCCAGAGCATCGTCTCAGGAATCCGAAACGCGGATCTCTGCTTCTTCGACAATCTCGGCACTCTGAACAAGCCCAATGTCTACGTAGAAGTTGGCATTGCCCACGTGCTCGGCAAGCCTATGCTGGTCAGTGAGTATTCGGGTCCCGGATCCAAAGGAAGACGGAAGATCCCCGATACGGGGAGTGTCCCTTCGGATCTACAAGGACTGCTCCGAATCCAATATCAAAGCTACGAATATCTCTGCAGAAATCTCTACTTCAGACTTCCGATCTTCTTCAAAGAGAACGTGCTCCGTTGATCAGGAACTGGATCGGTCTTCTTCTCTCTGGCCTTATTCTCCTCGCCTGCCGGGAGCAGCCGAGCCTCCCCCACGCCTCCCTCTCCGTCGCCGGGGCCCTGCGCACCTCCAGTGATCAGGGCTATGCCAAGGCCCTCGCTCCACGCGAGTTCCACTTTCCCGCCGATCACGGGCCGCATCCGGAATTCCGCACGGAGTGGTGGTATTACACGGGAAACCTCGCCACGGCGGAGGGGCGGCGGTTCGGGTTTCAGCTCACGTTTTTCCGCTCGGCTCTGGCCCCCACGGCTCCGGAGCGGGCGTCCGCGTGGGCGACCCGGCAGGCCTGGCTGGCCCACTTCACGGTGAGCGACGTCGCGGGAAAAAGGTTTCATTCCTTCGAGCGGTGGAGCCGGGGGGCGGTCGGCCTCGCGGGGGCTCAGGGGGAGCCGTTCCGGGTGTGGGTCAAGGACTGGACGGCCGAAGGAGCTCCCGTCTTTCCCATGCGGCTGCGAGCGGCGGAAGGAGAAACAGCGGTCGATCTCCTGCTCCAGGAGGGTAAGCCGCCGGTGCTCCAGGGGGAGCGGGGGCTCAGCCGCAAGGGGGCCGAGCCGGGGGACGCCTCCTATTACTACTCCCTCACCCGCATGCCCACCTCGGGCACGGTCCGCGTGGACGGCCAGAGCTTCACGGTGACCGGCGACTCCTGGATGGACCGCGAGTGGAGCACCAGCTCTCTCGGCCGGGACCAAGTCGGCTGGGACTGGCTCGCCCTCCAGCTCTCCGACGGCTGGGACGTCATGCTCTACCGCCTGCGCCGCGCGGACGGCTCCGCCGATCCCACGAGCAGCGGTACTCTGATCGCCCCGGACGGCTCCTCCCGGCCGCTCCATCTGGCCGACTTCCAACTGGAGGGGTCCGGGGAATGGCGCAGCCCGCGGAGCGGCGCTCGATATCCGGCACGGTGGCGGGTGCGCGTCCCCGGCGAGGAGGTCGATCTCGACGTCCGGCCCCTGCTCGCCGATCAGGAGCTCGACGTCTCCTTCCGCTACTGGGAGGGGGCGGTGTCCATCGAGGGGACCCACCACGGCAGGCCGGTGCGGGGCCAGGGGTACGTGGAGCTGACCGGATACGCGGCGCCCCCGCGGCGGCAAGTGCGGTAAGAACGGCCACCCTCGCGCGTTGGGAGGGTGTGCGAGCGCAACCTTCACGCCCGCACGCCGTATCCGGGCCGGGGCCCGCCGCGAGGGGTGGAGAGTGCCTCCTCATCCTCCTTCCTCCGGCGGGCACCCGGCACGGTTTTTCGTATATTCGTGAGATGATCGCAGAAATTTCCTGAAGGAGATTCCGGATGAAGACTCCCCTTCGCACCGTTTCGACCGCTCTGGCTCTGACGGCCCTCCTGGCGGGGGCCGCGAGCGCCCGTCCGCCAGCGAAGCCGGCTCCAGCCAAGCCGCGGCAGGTGAAGCAGTACACGATCGATCAGTTCCTCGCCAACACCGCCTACGGCGGCGCTTCCTTCTCCCCAGACGGCCACAAGATCCTGCTGAGCAGCAACGAGACGGGGGTCTTCAACGTCTTCTCCCTCCCCCTCGACGGCGGCAAGCCGGTCCAGCTCACCGATTCCAAGGTCAGCGCCATCCAGGCGATCGGCTACTTCCCCCACGACGAGCGCTTCCTCTACACCAGCGACCAGGGGGGGAACGAGAAGAACCACCTCTACGTCCAGAATCCCGGCGGCAAGGTGCAGGACCTCACCCCGGGGGACAACCTCAAGGCCGAGTTCTTCGGCTGGGCGCCGGACGAGAAGACTTTCTTCCTCGGCACCAACGAGCGCGACGCGAGCGCCTTCGACGTCTACGAGATGACGCTCGACGGCTATCAGCGCACGCTCCTCTACAAGAACGAGGGGGGGTACCTGCCGACCGGTATCTCCCCCGACCGCCGCTACGTCGCGCTGGCCAAGCTGGTCAGCAACGCCGCCTCGGACATCTATCTCTACGACCGCACCACCTCCAAGCTCACCCAGATCGCCCAGGGGCTGGAGGGCACGACCCAGGTCGCCAATCAGGCGCAGGATTTCACCCCGGACGGCAAGTCCCTCTACTACACCACCGACAAGGGGTCGGAATTCGCCTACCTGGTGCGCTACGACCTCGCTACGGCCAAGCGGACCGAGGTGCTGCGCCCCAAGTGGGACGTGGTCGGCGCCGGCTTCTCCCGGGACGGCCGCTGGTTCACCATCTCGATCAACAACGACGCCAAAACCGAGCTGCGGGTCTTCCAGGCGGCCGGGATGAAGCCGGTGAAGCTGCCGGCGATCCAGGCCAACATCAACGGCGTCGTCTTCCAGCCGCACGGCTCGCGGATGGCCTTCTACGCGGAGGCGGCGGGCCCGCGCGACCTCTACGTCAGCGATCTCCAGACGGGCAAGATCCGCCAGCTCACCCACGCGCTCAACCCGGCGATCGACCCCAAGGACCTGGTCCCGGCCCAAGTGGTGCGGTTCAAGTCCTACGACGGCGTCGAGATCCCAGGTCTCCTCTACAAGCCCCTGACCGCCTCGCCGTCCGCCCAGGTGCCGGCCGTGGTCTCGGTGCACGGCGGCCCCGGCGGCCAGTCGCGGGTCGGCTACAGCGGCCTCACCCAGTTTCTGGTCAACCACGGCTACGCCGTCTACTCGATCAACAACCGGGGGAGCAGCGGCTACGGCAAGACCTTCTACGCGATGGACGACCGCAAGCACGGCGACGCCGACCTGGACGACTGCGTGGCGAGCAAGAAGATGCTGGCCTCGACCGGCTGGGTCGACCCCGGCCGCATCGGCATCCTCGGCGGCAGCTACGGCGGCTACATGGTGCTCGCCGCGCTGGCCTTCCGGCCGCGGGAGTTCGCGGCCGGCGTGGACATGTTCGGCGTCTCCAACTGGCTGCGCACCCTGGAGAGCATCCCCTCCTGGTGGGGCCCGGAGCGCGACGCCCTCTACAAGGAGCTGGGGGACCCCAAGGCCGACGCCGACTATCTGAAGAAGATCTCGCCGCTCTTCCACGCCGACCGGATCGAGCGCCCGCTGATCGTGCTCCAGGGGGAGAACGATCCGCGCGTGCTGAAGGCGGAATCGCAGGAGATCGTCGACGAGGTCAAGAAGAAGGGGGTGCCGGTCGAATTCCTCCTCTTCCCCAACGAGGGGCACGGCTTCGCCCGCAAGGAGACCCAGGAGAAGGCCTACAAGGCCACCCTGGACTTCCTCGA
>JAICSG010001251.1 GCA_025937035.1 Thermoanaerobaculia bacterium
AACCTCATGGGCGGCCACGGATCGTGCTGGCGACCAACGTGGCCGAGACGTCACTCACGGTGCCGGGGATCAAATACGTGGTCGATTCCGGGCACGCGCGGGTCAGCCGGTACAGCGCGCGGACCAAGGTGCAGCGGCTCCCGGTCGAGAAGATCTCGCGCGCCTCGGCCGACCAGCGCAGGGGGCGTTGCGGCCGCGTCGGCCCTGGCGTGTGCGTGCGGCTGTATTCAGAGGAAGACTACGCGGCCCGCGCGCAGTTCACCGACCCCGAGATCCAGCGGACGAACCTCGCGAGCGTCATCCTGCAGATGAAGGCGTTCCGCCTTGGAAGCGTGGAGGACTTCCCGTTCCTCGACCCGCCCGACTACCGGATGATCCGCGACGGGTATCAGACGTTGCACGAGCTGGGCGCGATCGACGAGGACAACCGCCTGACCGGTATCGGCCGCGCGATCGCCCGCCTGCCGATCGACCCGCGCATCGCGCGGATGGTCCTGGCAGCGCGGGAAGAGGGCGTGATGGAGGAAGTCCTGATCATCGCCGCGGCTCTAAGCGTGCAGGACCCGCGCGAGCGGCCGATGGACCAGCAGGACACCGCCGATGCCGCCCACCAGAAGTTCCGCGACGCCAAAAGCGACTTCCTGGCCTACCTCAAGCTCTGGAACTGGTATCACGAGCAGGCGGCCAGCCTGTCCACCAGCAAGCTGCGAAAATGCTGCGTGGAGAACTTCCTCTCCTTCGTCCGCCTTCGCGAATGGCACGACGTGCATGGCCAGCTTCACTCGATCGTCGGTGAGATGGGCCTGAGCAAGCCGACGGCGGCCGGACCGCGCCGGCGCTGACTGTCACTCGGCAAAGAAGTCGCCAACCCGGGCGTGGAACGAGCCAATCGCAGGCGCGGCATCGATCGTTTCCGCCTCGTGCAGCATCTTCACCCCGCCGCCCCCGTTGTAAACAGCGACCGCCTTGTGCATCGGATCCACCACCCAGACGACCGCAAACCCGGCCTCCAGGTACTCCTCAACTTTGGCCTGGACCTCAGAATAAAGGTCGTTGGGCGAGACGACTTCAACCGTGAGATCGGCGGGAACGGTCATGTAGCCGCGGTCGGACTTGAACTCCGCCAGCCGCGCCTTTCGAACGACAGAGACATCCGGCTTGCGAACCCGGCCTGGATCATCGGGAAAGCAGCGGTAGCCCAAGTCCGAAGCAAAAACGGTCGCTTCGCCCGTACGGAGGGCCTCTACGCCCAGGAGAATTCCGATCTTCATCGCCACCCTGCTCGACTCAACGCTCACGTGCCGCTCCACTAACTTCCCGTCCACCAACTCGTACCCCACTCCATTGGGCATCGCGAGCAGGTCTTCGGGCGTGTACGTGCGAGGCTGACTGGCCAACGTGCTCATGACGGCACTCCTCCGGCCGGGCGCAGAATCAATGGGCCGATCCGCCCATTGTACCCCGAACCCCGCGATCGAGGTAGCATACGCCGCGGCCTCGGCGGTCGTCGC
>JAICSG010000500.1 GCA_025937035.1 Thermoanaerobaculia bacterium
GGTGCTCGGCGCGATGAAGAGCTTGCGGCCGGCGTCGGCGTTGGAGAGGCCGGTCGCGATGAGCTGGAGCACCTCGACCTCGCGGTCCGAGAGCGGCTCCGGCAGGTCTTGAGAGGGCGGGCGGGGAGGAGCGGCCGGCTCGGATGACGCCTCCTCTCCGAACGCCGCGGCGAGGCGGCGGGCATAGGCGGGGGAGACCGCCTCCGGCGCCGCCTGCCGGATCAGACGGCTGAGCCCGGGCCCCTCGTCCACGAAGATCCGCACGAACCCCTCCGGCTCGGCGAGCGCCAGGGCGCGGCGCAGTCCGGCCAGGGCGGCCTCCCGCTCCCCGCGGGAATCCCGGATCATCGACTCCAGGATCAGGATCTCGATCACCGAGCGGAGGCGGCCCCCCCGTTCCGCCCGTTCGCGGGCGACGGCGAGCAGCTCCAGGGCGGTCTCCTCGTCCCCCTGCGCGACCAGGATGCGGGCGACGATCAGATAGGGAAACTCCAGGCGATGGAGCCCGGGGAGCTTCTCCTCGAACCCCTCGCGCCAGCCGGAGAGGAGCCCGAAATCCCGCGCCCAGCGGGTGGCGGCCTCGAGCGCGGCGGTATCCCCCTCGATCCGGCTCTGCGCGAGCTGGATGCCCGCGCGGAGGAGGTGGATGAGGGCGATCCAACCCGGCTGGCCGGTGCGCTGCATGATCTCCTCGGCCCGGTCGAGGGCGGCGAGGGCGCCCGGGAAGTCTTCCAGCGACTGGAGGACCCGCGCCATGTAGAGGCTCCCCACCAGCAGGCCGTTGGCGATCTCCCCCCGCTTGCCGAGCTCCCAGGCCCGGCCGGCGAGCTCCACGGCGGCCGGCAGGTCGTCGTGCTCCCGCTGGATCTCGGCGAGGACGCCGTGCGCCATGGCTGCGCCGGGGGAATTCCTGCCGCCGTGCTCCTCGGCCCAGCGCAGCGACCGGCGGGCGAGGGCGAGCGCGTCCCGCAGCCGGCCGCGGGCGATCTGGATCTCGGCCAGGTGCCACTCGGCGCCCAGCACTCCGAAGGTGTTGCCGGCCCGCTCGCTCGCCTCCCGTGCCTCCTCGAAGGCCCGCTCGGCCGCCTCCGGATCGTCCGTGGTCAGGTAGGCGGTGCCGAGCTCCAGCGAGAGCAGGCCGCGCAGGAGGTGGCCGTCCTCCTCCAGGCGCGTGAAGGCCTGTCGATAGAGGTCGATCGCCTCGCGGGTCTGCCCGGCGTTGCGGGTGAGGAGGGCGCGCAGGGTCAGCAGGTGGGCCTCCAGCTCCGGCCCTGGCGCGTCTCCCAGGGCCCGCTCGGCCATCCTCAGCTGGGATTCGGCCTCCTTCAGCTCGAGCTGGGCCACCAGCGCCCAGGCATAGGGGAGGCGCAGCTCCGGCCGGCGGTCGAGCCACTCCGGAGGGAGGGCGCGGATCCAGCGGATCACCGTGCCGGCGTCGGCCGCCATCAGCCGCGGCATGGCGTGCTGGGAGATCAGATCGGTGGCGCGGTCGAGCGCTCCGGCGGCCAGAGCGTGCTCCAGCGCGTCCTCGGGATGGCCGTTGGCGGCGTACCAGTCGCTCGCCCGCAGGTGCAGGGCCGCCACCTCCGCGGAAGGCAGCTTGCGCTCGAGCTGATGGCGGAGCAGGGTGCCGAAGAGGTGGTGATAGCGGTACCAGGTTCGCGTGTCGTCGAGCGGGATGAGGAAGAGGTTGGCGCCGTCCAGCGTCTCCAGGATCGACTGGCTGTCGCGGCTCTCCGTCACGGAATCGCAGAGCGGGGCCGAGAGTCGGCTCAGGATCGACGTGCGGATCAGGAAGTCACGCACCGGCTCAGGCTGGCGCGAGAGCACCTCGTCGGTCAGGTAGTCGAGCACGAAGCGGTGGCTGCCGGTGAACTGGGCGATGAAGGACTCGGCGTCCCGCCGCCCCTGGAGCGAGAGGGCGGCCATCTGAAGGCCCACGGCCCACCCCTCGGTGCGCTCCTCCAGCGCCTCGACGTCCGCCGTCGAGAGCGACAGGTGCATCGCCTGATTGAGGAAGTCGGCCGCCTCCTGCGAGGTGAAGCGGAGATCGCGGGCCCGGATCTCGGTGAGCTGGCCGCGGGCGCGCAGCCGCGAGAGATGGAGCGGCGGATCGACCCGGGTGGCGAGCACCAGGTGCATGCGCGGGGGGAGGCGGTCGAGCAGGAGCTGCAGGATGGCATGGACCTCCGGGCCGTCGAGCACGTGGACGTCGTCGAGCACCAGCACGAGATCCTCGTCCAGGGCATGGATCTCGTTCAGCAGACGGTTGAGGATCGGCTCCAGCGTCCGCGGGGTGGGGCTCTGGGTGTGCCGGATGGCGGTGAGCGCGTCCTCCCCGAGGCCGGGCCGGAGCTTCTGGAGCGCCGTCACCAGATAGCCGAGGAAGCGGATGGGATCGTTGTCCCCCTCGTCGAGCGACACCCAGGCGACTGGCCGGCCGCCGGTGTGGATCCATTCCGAGAGCAGGGTCGACTTGCCGAAGCCGGCGGGGGCCGAGATCAGGGTCAGGGGCCCCGCCGCGCCCGCCTCCAGCCGCGCCGTCAGCCGCGGCCGGGGCACCCGGTTGGGGCGCAGGGCCGGGATGTAGAGCTTGGTGGCGAGCAGCGAGTCGAGGGTCGCGGAGGTTTCGGACATCGGAGGGCTTCGGAAGCTCCCCGGAGCATAACAGAGGCGGGACCCCGGCCTCCTCCCGGGCGTGCAGCTCACCACATCGGTTGACGGATTCTTGAATTTTACGACGGGGAGCCACAATCGTCCCCGGTCTGTGATAACGTACGGCACACCTAGCTCAGGTCTTTGCCCAGCTCACGGGTTCCTGTTGCTCGTTCATCTTGGATGCAGTTTTCGGTATGCCGTGAGCTCGTGACAAAGGGATCGATTGCAGGTTAGTGCCCGATGCCGTCCGCCATCGCCGACCTTGTGTTCCGTCCTGGTCCGTCTTCCCGTATGCGGGGAGGCGAGCGCCCGACGTCCCGCCGAGGAGCTTTCCGATGAGTCACTTGAAATCTGTTGCCGCCAGGATTGCCTTCGCCCTGCTCGTCCTTATGGCTATCTTCGCGGCAGGCGCCTCGGCGCAGCCGATCTCCAAGTTCCAGATTCTGCTGAACTTGGACAACAACCCGAGCACCGGTTGCAGCGTCCCGACGCTGACCGGGACGTTCCCAGGGGTCGAGCGGATCCTCACCACCACGGTGAATACCTCGCTCGTGCCGCCGCAGGTGACCAAGATCGAGGTCAGCGTCTGCACGGGAGCGACCTTCGGCGCTCCGACCGACATCACCCCGGCGGGGGTCCATCCGGTCGGCATGGGCAACGGCACGGGCGGCGCGAGCGTCATCGAGACCTTCATCCCGGCGAGCCAGGCGCCTCTCAGCGCGCCACCGATCATCCGCCTGGGCGTGCTGGCCTTCGACAACGGCGGGGTCCTGCGCGACGAGATGCTGACGGCCACGCAGGGGCCCGGCAACGGCCCGCCGATCCTGATGCAGGCGGCGCTCTCGATCATCGACGTCCCGACCCTCTCGGAGATGGGGCTCCTCCTCCTCGGCCTGCTGCTGGCGCTGGCGGCGGTCGCCCTGCTGCGGCGGCGCTCGGCGGCGGCGGTGATGATCGCCATCCTGCTCCTGGGTCTCGCCGGCGTTGCCTGGGCCGCGGCCTTCGACCTCGACGGCAACACCCTGGGTGAGTGGCCGGTGGACAGCCTCCTGGCCACCGAGCCGACCCCGGACGCCCCCGCGGGCACCGACATCCGCGCCCTCTTCGGCGTCCGCGACGCCGCGGGCCTGCACTTCCGCATCGACGCCGAGCTCCTGTTCAACCAGCCGCCGGTCGCCAACGACGACGCGGCGACGGTGACCGAGGACTCGGGCGCCAACCCGATCAACGTGCTGGCGAACGACACCGATCCGGAGAGCGATCCCTTCACCATCGCCTCGGTGACGCAGCCGGCCAACGGCACGGTGGCGATCACGGGCGGCGGCACGGGCGTGAGCTACACGCCGAACGCGAACTACTGCAACAACCCGCCGGGCACGACGCCGGACACCTTCACCTATACCCTGACGCCGGGCAGCTCGACGGCCACGGTGAGCGTGACGGTGACTTGCGTGGACGACAACC
>JAICSG010000814.1 GCA_025937035.1 Thermoanaerobaculia bacterium
ACCCCTCGCGCGGGTTCTGGCCGAAGGCGACGTGCTCGAGGCTCCGGAGATATTCCTCGCGGTTTATGGCGCGCCCCGAGAAATCCCGCCCCAACCGGGCGACCTCGCGGCCGGTCGTCCGGATGCGCTCCTCCTCGGAAGGGTGGGTGGACTGCCAGTCGGGGATCCGTTGCCCCCCTTGCACCTGGCTCACCTGGCGCAGGACCTCGAAGACGCGCGGCATCTCGCGCGGGTCGTACCCTTCAGCGTACATGTAGCGCAGCCCGAGATCGTCAGCCTGCCGCTCGTCGTCCCGGCTGTACTTGAGGAACAGCACGTCGAGCCCCCGGGCGGCGAAACCGGCCAGCGCGGGGCTGAGGATCGACCCGGCGATCAACCCGATGCGGGCGATGCGCGCCTTGCTGAGCTGCGTCACCGCGTGGCGGGCGGTGACGTGGCCGATCTCGTGGCCGAGCACCGCCGCGAGCTGGGCCTCCGAGGTCAGATGGGTCATCAGCCCGCGGGTGACGTAGACGTGCCCGCCGGGCAGCGCGAAGGCGTTCACCACCGGATCGTCCACCACCCGGAAGGTCCAGGCGAGATCGGGACGCTCCGACCCCGCAGCCAGCTTCTGGCCGATCCGGCTCACATACTCCTGCAGCTTCGGGTCCGGATAGACCCCGAGCAGGCGCTGGATCTCCTGATCGTAGTCGCGGCCGATCTGGACCTCCTGCTGCTCGGAGATCAGGGCGAGCTGCGGCCGGCCGGTCGCCGGATTGGTCGAGCACCCCCAGAGAGCGAGCAGGGCCACCATCAGGCCCGCCGCCAACCCACGCATTTCTTTCGTCTTCAGCCGGTCCATCCACCTACCTCCCAGGGAGGAGAGTGCAAGATGAGTGCCCCTCGGCACGGCCCTTGCTTGGCGGACGAATGAGATGAAAATCACCGTCCTCGGCAGCCTCGAAAGCGACGACCCCAAATCCTACGACGTCGTGGTCGACCAGGTCGCGTCGGCCCTGCGAAAGCACAAGCACCGCGTGTCGATCTTCGGCGTTCACGACGACCTGCGGAAGCTCGTCTCCGGATTCTCCCGGCGCAAGCCGGACCTCGTCTTCAACCTGGCGGAGACCTTCGGGGACTCGCTGAACGGCGACTCCGGGGTGGCCGCGGTGCTCGACCTGCTGGGCATCCACTACACCGGCGGCGGCCCGGGGGAGCTCTACCTGCGCCAGGACAAGGGGCTGGCCAAGAAGGTGCTCGCCTTCGACGGCGTTCAGTACCCCCACTTCGCCATCTTCGGCAAGGACGCGGACCTGGAGGCGGCGGGCAAGCTCCGCATGCCCCTCTTCGTGAAGCCCCTCACCGCCGACGCCTCGATCGGCATCGACGGCGAGTCCCTGGTGCGCGACGCCATCTCGCTGATGAAGCGCGTGGTCATGATCCACGAGAAGGTCGGCGACAGCGCCCTGGTCGAGGAGTACATCGAGGGGCGGGAGTTTTATATCGGCGTCCTGGGCAACCGCGAGCCGGTCGCCTTTCCGCCCGTCGAGATGGACTTCTCGGGCCTTCCCGAAGGGCTGCCACGGGTGGCCGGCACCAAGGCCAAATGGAAGAAGAACAGCGTCGAATACAAAGGGACCAAATCGGTCCTCGCCGACGTCCCCGACGAATTACGGGCGAAGCTCCAGAAGGCCGCGCTCGACGCCTACCGCGCCCTCCGCGTGCGCGACTACGGCCGCGTTGACCTCCGCCTCACCGAGACCGGAGAGATCTATGTGATCGAGGTCAACGCGAGCTGCTATCTGGAAGAGAACAGCGAGTTCGCCATGGGCGCCAAGGCCATGGGGATCGAGTTTCCGGAGCTGACGCAGCGGATCGTCGACCTGGCCGTGGAGCGCTACGCAATATAATCAATCAATATCGATCAATCGCAATTCCCCGGCTTGCGGGCGCAGAGCTGATTCACCATCGCCAGGGCCTTGGCGTCGAACGTGGAGCTCGAAACCTCGTTCGCGCCCGCGACCTCGAAGGACGTGACCCCCACGATCACGTTGAACGGCCCGGACTGGCCGTTGCCGGGGATGCCGAAGCTCTGCACCCAGGGCCCGCCGCCCGTGCCCTTCATGTCCGAGCCGTAGGCGTAGGTCCTGGCCCCCGTCGAGCCGATGCCCTGGCTCACCACCTGATGCATCAGTTTTCCGCCGTCGATGTTCGACGGATATCCGAGCATCGTCACGATGTTCGGGAACAGATGGTTCGGCAGCAACCCCAGCCAGCCGGTCACGTCGCCGATCCTCTTCCCTCCCTGATCGGTGATCTCCAGGACTCCGAAATCCCCCGGGTTGGGATAGATCCCCTTTCCCGCGGCCCACGCGCCGGTGACCGCGTAGGCCGTGGCCGTCCACGTTCCGAAGGGAGCCTGGCCGTTCCGGTAGGCGGGCGTGAACATGAAATTTGAATAAAAGCCCAGCGTATCCTCGGAGCCCCGGTGAACGCAGTGGCCGGCGGTCAGCACGAGCCGCTGGCTGATCACGGCCGCCGAGCAGCTCGCCATCCCCTGGCCCGGAATGGTGAAGGTCAGACGGCCGACCGTGCTGTAGGGATAGGCCGTATCCGCGGTCTGCGGCACGATCCGTGAGCTGGTGAAGAGCGGAGCGGTAATCCTCTTCTCGATCACCCGCTCGTCCGCCCCGGCGGCCCGCAGATCCGACTCCGGCACGGCCGCC
>JAICSG010000588.1 GCA_025937035.1 Thermoanaerobaculia bacterium
CCAGGCGCACCTTGGCGTCGAGGGCGCCGAAGGGCTCGTCGAGCAGCAGCACCTCGGGCTGATGGGCCAGCGCGCGGGCGAGGGCGACCCGCTGCTGCTGGCCGCCGGAGAGCTGGCGCGGCATGCGGCCCCCGAGCCCCGAGAGGCCCACCAGCTCCAGCAGCTCGTCGCGTCGGCGCCGCCGCTGGGCCGCGGGCACGCCGCGCACCGCCAGGGCGAATTCGACGTTGTCGGCCACCGGCATGCCGCGAAACAGCGCGTAGCTCTGGAAGACGAAGCCGACCCCGCGGGCGGCCGGCGGCAGGCCGGTGACGTCCCGGCCGTGCAGCATCACCCGTCCGGCGTCCACCTCCGAGAGGCCAGCGATCATGCGCAGCAGCGTGCTCTTGCCGCTCCCGGACGAGCCCAGCAGGACGAACAGCTCGCCGTCGGCCACCTCCAGGGAGACCGCGCTCACCACCGGATGCCCCCCGTATCGCTTGGTCAGGTCTTCGAGAACGATCGACATCGCGCCCCTCCAGAGCCGCCTTCCGAACGAGGGCGAGGATAGGGACAGGGGGTGACACTGTCAGTCGAAAGTAGGTGACAAAAATCGCGACTTTTGGAACCGATCTGGGGTGAGTCGAAAATTGTCCCTACTTTCTTGTCCCCTTTCGGCGCTCTGCGGCAACTTATTCTTTGAAGGCGATGTGTTGAGCTGCTGTAGGAGGAATGAGCGTGGAGGACTATCTTTTCGAGGGGAGGATGGGGCGCTTCGTGAAGACGGAGCTCTCCAGGGACGAGAACCGCCAGGTCGTGCGCAGGCTGCTCGCCGGCTCGCTACGGGCGCCCTCCCAGACCCAGACCGACCGATCCAGCCTCGCCGGACGTGGCGAAGCCGTCCGCTATGACGAGGCTTTCCGCAGGACCGAGGCTCACCTGACCGACGCCCACGAGCGGATCCAGCGCGAGCGCCAGCTCGCCGCCGTCCAGTGGGCCTCGCTCGACGGCCATCCGCAGGCCCGCCGGCTGATCCTGGTGCGCAACGACGAGCGCCTGTGCCACTGGGGGCTGTTCGACCTGCTGCTGGAGAAGAGCCGTGAGGCCGTGGAGGCCGACGCCGCCGCGGCCGTGGGGCTCGCCGAGCTGGCCCTCGCCGTGGCCGAGCGGCTCGATCCGGGGACCTATGGCGAGGAGCGCATCGCGGACTTCAAGACCGCCGCGCTCGCCGCCCTGGGCGACGCCCGGAGGCGCGCCGGCGACTTCGCCGGGGCCCGCCTGGCGTTCCAGCAGGCCCGCATCAACCTGGAGATGGGGACCGGCGATCTCCTGGAGGAGGCCGGCCTGCTCGGCGGCCTGGTCAAGCTGCTCTGCGATCTGGGCGAGTACGGCAAGGCCGCCCAGTCGCTGGAGAAGGCGAGCGCCCTCTACCGCCGGATCGGTGACGCCCCGTTGACGCAGGTGAAGGTGCCCCGCCCCGAGAAAAAGAAGGACGGCGAGGAGCGGCTGGAGGACTGGAAGGGCGCGGCCGGGTAGGGGCCGCGTACCGGCGGAGGCGCCGGTATAAGATCCCCGCCCATGCGTCTCGCCGCACTCGCCCTCCTCGTTCTCCTGCTTCCCGGCTGCGTTCCGCTCCGCTCCTTCGACGAGATCCGCCGCGCGGCTCCGGCCGCGGATTTCGTGCGCGTGGGCGGGCAGATCGTGCACGCCGAGCAGTCGGGGGAGGGGGAGCCGGTGGTGCTGCTGCACGGCTTCGGCGCCTCGGCCTACTCCTGGCGCAAGGTAATCCCGGCGCTCGCGCGGGGCCACCGGGTGGTGGCGATCGACCTCAACGGCTTCGGCTACACCCAGCGGCCGAAAGACGCCGCGAGCTATACGCGGGAGGGGCAGGCGAAGCTGGTGCTGGACACCCTGGACGCGCTGGGGATCGCGCGCGCCCATTTCGTCGGCCACTCCTACGGCGGCGGCATCACCCTGTACCTCGCCTCGCGCCACCCCGAGCGGTTCCGCTCCATGGTGCTGGTGGACAGCTCGGCGCCCACCTATGCGAACGACCGGCGCAGCCCCGCCGCCCGGCTGCGCCTCCTGGACGCCCTCTACGTCCGCGCCGTGGCCCTCCGCCCCGGCGCCGTGCGCAAGGCCCTCCTGCGCTCCTTCTGGGACGACTCCAAGGTCACCCCCGGGCTGGTCCGGGCCTATGCCGACCGCGTGGCCGTCGAGGGGGTGGGTTACGCCTTCTACGGCCTGACCGCGCCGGCCCCGCCCGGCGCGCCGGTCGAGCTCGAAAAGATCGCCATCCCCTCCCTGGTCGTCTGGGGGGACCACGACGAGCTGATCGCGCCGGCGGCGGGACGGCAGGCGGCGGCGCGGCTCCCCCACTCCAAATTCGTCCTGATCGAAAACTGCGGCCACCTCCCCATGGAGGAGCAGCCGGAGGCGCTGCTGGGCGCCGTCCTCCCCTTCCTGGAGCGGCACCGGGAGTGAGAGCGCGCCTGGGCCTGATCGCCACCTGCGTCCTCGGTCTCGAAGAGATCCTGGAAGGGGAGCTGCGCGCGATGGGGATCAAGGAGCCCGAGCGCCAGCGGGGTGCGGTGAGCTTCACCGGCGATTGGGAGGACTGCTGGCGCGCCAACTGGCGGCTGCGCACGGCCAACCGGGTGCTGCTGGAGGTGGCCTCCTGGGAGGCGCGGGACGGCGCCGCCATCGCCGCCGGCGCGCGGGCGCTGGTCTCCGGCCGCCTCGGGCCCCGGCTCTGGCGCGGCGGGCTCGATCCCGCCGCCCTCCTCCATCCGGACCGCACCTTCGCCGTCCAGGCCACCGCCACCGCCTCGGAGGTGCGCGACACCCGCTGGGCCGCGATGTCGCTCAAGGACGGCCTGGTGGACGGCCAGCGCGACCGCTGGGGGCGGCGCGCCGACGTCGACCGGGAGGACCCGGACCTCCACCTGCGCCTGCGCCTCCACCGCGACCGCGCCACCCTCCTGCTCGACACCTCGGGGGAGCCGCTCGACCGCCGCGGCTACCGCGCGGTGACCACCGCGGCGCCGGTGCGCGAGCAGCTCGCCGCGGCCTGCGTCCTGGCCTCGGGGTGGGACGGCCGGGGGCCGGTGGTCGACCCGATGTGCGGCTCGGGGACGCTGCTGATCGAGGCGGCCTGGCTGGCCCTCGGCTGGGCGCCCGGCCGGTTGCGGCGGCACTGGGCCTTCGAGCGCCTGCCGGGGTACGACCCGGTGGCCTTCACCGCCGTGCTCCAGGAGCCGCTGCTGATCCCCGGCCCCAACGTCCGGGTCTACGGCAACGACCTCTCGGCCGCGGCGCTCGACGCCGCGCGGGCCAATCTGGAGCAGGCGAACCTGCTCGACCGCGCCGTCCTCAGCCGGGGGGACGCCGCCGCCTTCCAACCACCCGAAGGTCCCGGGCTCGTGCTGGTCAATCCCCCCCACGGCGAGCGCCTGGAGACGGACGCCGGGCGCTGGCGCGCCCTGGGCGATCTCCTGAAACAGAAATACAAGGGTTGGAAGGCGGCCGTGCTGACCGGCGAGGACCGGGGCAAGCAGATCGGCCTCCGGCCGCGCCGCCGCATCCCGGTGATGAACGGCCCCATCGAGGGGCGGATCCTGACCTTCGATCTCTACTGAGCGCGGGGCTCGTGGGAGAGCGCGCTCAGAGG
>JAICSG010000673.1 GCA_025937035.1 Thermoanaerobaculia bacterium
ACCGGTCCGCTCCTCAAGATAGGTTCCCACGGCGGGCCAGCGCGACGGCACTCCGCGGGTCCAGGACCCTTCGAGCTTGTGAGCGGCCGGCACGTAGCGCAGGAAGGACAGCTTGGTGGCCAGCGTGTCCCGGCCTCCCGGACGGGGCTGGAAGGCGGGGTCGGTCTCGCTGGCGACCCGGTGCTTGCCGGTGGTCCAGCCGGTCGGGAGAAGGACCGGCGAAGCCTCTTCCACGGCGGCCTCTTCCAGGTCGACTCCCACGGCGTCCATGAATTTGTTGAGGAAGCCCATCATGGCGATGCCCAGGGCGATCCCCTCGGCGTCCCGGGCGGAGAAATGACGGCGGAGCTCGTCCCGGTGCTGGCGGGTGAAGGCGCAGGGGATGCTTGCCAGAGCCTCGGCCGCGGCCACGGCGGCGCTCTCGGCCGGAGAGCGCTTGCCCGCCAGCGTCTCGGGCGGCGCGCCGCGGCGCAGGGCGAAGGAGCAGGTGTGCGCGGTGCAATAGGAGCAGCGCGCCGTCCAGCTCGCGGTGTAGAGGGCCAGCCCGAGCGGCACCACCGGCGGTCCCCATCCCCAGACCGAGAAGGGCAGATTGAGGAGATTCGGCACCAGCAGGTTGTAGCTCCGGAACCCGAGCGGCCAGATGGCGAGCAGGGAGTCGCAGTTGGGCACCACCCCGATGACCAGACGGACGAGCTCGAGGAGCGGCCCGTACTCCTCCTGAAGCCGCGAGAGGCCGATGGACGAGGATTGAAGCGACCGGCTCAGCGTATCCGGCGCCGCCATCGTGTCAAGGCTCATGGAGCTCCCTCCCCCACCACCCACGCGAATTCCTCATCGCTCGCTGCCGAGCTCAGGATCGGCGGCGTGATGGAGCCAGTCTGCTTCTGATTTTGATTCTTTGTACTCCAGACCGTGAGGCTCGTCAAGACGGCACGCGCTTCACGCTCAACCCCCGCCCCCCTTGGCGAACACCTCCCCGTGCGCCGCCCCGCCGGGTTGGACCTGGCGGAGCGCCCCGGCGTTGCGGAGGCGGCGGAGGACGGTCGAGGCGGTGCGCGCGTCCACCGGCCTCTTCAGGACGCTGTGGAAGCGGCGGTTGGTTTCCTCCGCCACCCAGGCGGCTCCGAAGGCATAGCCCTCGCTCACGCTGTCGACCACCCGCGCGATCAGCTTGCTGGTTATGATCCGCTTGCCCACAAATTCGCGGAGGTCCCCCAGCTCCTCCTCCCCGGCCGACGCCGGAGCCACGGCGGCCCCGGCCAGATCAGCCGCCGGCAGCGCCGCCGCCTTGAAGGACTCGAAGTGCCGCCTCAGCTTCTCCAACTCGGCGGCGTGCCCGGCGCTCTGCTCGCGATGATGGGCCTCCTGCTGTTTATGGAACGCCATCTGCTGCTCGTGGTGCGCGATCCTCGACTCCAGCTTCGCCAGGATCTCCGCCACCGAAAGCGACGTGCTCATCCTCGTCTCCTCGTAGGGCTACAACGGTCCAAGCTCTCCCGCGCGCGTGCGACCTCGCGGCATCTTGCGTCAGAATCCCACCGTAGTGCGACAATCCGGGCCGGTTCTGGTGGAATGGTACGACGGCGACGCAAGCACAGGCAACAGGTGACGCAAGCCGGGAGAATCTCGCGTCAATTTCTAGCCCGGTATCCTGTTGCAGGCAGGCAATGACGCGAGGCTCTTCTTCAGGATCTCCAGATCCGGATCTCTTGCGTCAATCTCTTCTCAAGTAGACGCGAGATAAGCTTGTATTGTCGCAAGATTCGGATCTATCGTCGCGTCGCGGATAACGTTGCGCCGATCGCGTCCCAAAATGACGCGAGACGACGCGATCTCGCGTCAAAATGGACTGATGTCGATGCACTATGGAGCAATCTCGCGACAATTTAGAGGAGAGAGATGGTGGCGTTCGGGAGAACGGGCCGGGAGAAGGTTATGTCGCGCCAATGTATCCTTAGGTCGCACCGTTGCAAGCTTAGGTCGCGGCATTATAAGGATGTATTGGCGGGTTGCGGGTCCATCTCGCGTCAGAGAGGCTTGGCTCGCGTCTCCCTGGGCCCGGGTCGCGGCATTTTTTCGTAGTGATGCGAGGTGGGAGCGAGACCTGGCGGCGCTGTTGGCTTGGTCTGGAAGGCCGGCGGGGACGCCGGCGGTCCCAGGGGAGGCTGGCGGCTCCCTGATGCTGTAGAATTTGACGGACCGAGGAGACATCGTATGGACCATCCCGCACCCTTCCGTCCGGAGGACTTCGCCGTCTACGACCCTGAGCGGATGGGCAAGAGCACCCTCTTCCAGTCCGACCGCCTCCTGGTCGGCCTGAATTCCTTCGAGCCCGGCCAGGAGCACCGGCTGCACGCGCACGCGGGGATGGACAAGGTCTACCACGTCCTCGCCGGCCGCGGCGTCTTCCTGCTCGAGGGGCGCGAGGAGCCCATGGAGGCCGGGATGATGCTGATCGCCCCCGAGGGTGTGCTCCACGGTCTCCGCAACAACGGCTCGGAGCGGCTGCTGGTGATGGCGATCCTGGCGCCTTCGCCGTAGGGCGGGGTCTTCGATCCTCTGAGCAGGGGGGAGCGGGGGCTCCGCATTGGAGCCCCAAGGGTTTATGCCGTCAAGAGCAACTACAAAGACCTGAGCAGGGGTTGCAGGTCCCAGGCCCGCCGCCGCACTGTTCGAAGCAATCGTCGTTGGTGTAGCACAGCGGATTCACAGTGCAGGCATAGGCGGGCCTGCTGCTGCTGATGAGGGCCGCCGAGGTGAGCAGGAAAGCCAGGGCACAGAGAGTGGTTCGCTTCATAGATTCCTCCTTGGATCTTCTTGAACGGCCGCCACCTGGCGAGCCGCTCAAGAATGTTAGAAGGAATGCAAGTTAGCTGCCCGCCAAGTTTCCAAGGAGCATCCTCCTCCCCTACCGCGCCCCCTTCGCCGCCGGTGCGGGGATCGCCACGAGCCCCTTCCCCTCTTCCACCGTCACGACCTGGTTCACCGGCACGTTGGCGAAGTGCTGCTTGACGCCGCTCGGCCAGTCGATCTCCAGGGACTGCACGACCTTGTCGGCGCCGAGGCCGAAGGTGGGGGCCATCTGGCTCTGCGAGCAGTAGGAGGAGCCGCTGCGCACCATCGCCCACTGTTTGCCGCCGGCGCTGGTCACCCGCACCACGGCGCCCAGGCCGTCGCGGCTCGACCTGGTGCCCACCGTGCGCACCCGCAGCCAGTGGTTGCGGTTGCCGCCGTCGTTGCGGAAGACGTA
>JAICSG010001049.1 GCA_025937035.1 Thermoanaerobaculia bacterium
AAGGCGGAGCGGCCCAGGCCCGCTCCGCTCGCTCATCCCGCCGCGGAGCGGGCCGTCCGCCTGGCGCCGGGGCTCTCCCCCGAGATCGTCCTCAAGGGCGGCGAGACCCGCGCCTACCTTTTCGATCTGCCCTCGGGATGGCTCGCCGATCTGGTGGTCGAGCAGAAGGGGATCGACGTCGAGGTCTCCCTGAGCGCCGCGGACGGACGGCGGCTGGCCGGCGTCGACAGCCCCAACGGCGCCTGGGGTCCGGAGCCCTTGCCGTTCGTCGCCGGGGCCGCGGGCGAATACCGGCTGGAGATCCGCTCCTCGCCCGGCGCCGCGCCCGGCCGCGTCCAGGTCCGCCTCGCGCCCCCCCGCCCCGCCACCCCCGCCGACCGCTCCCGCGCCGCCGCGGAGCGGGCCTTCGCCGAGGGCACCCGGCTGAGCCTGGGGTCGGACGGCGGCTCGCTGCTCCAGGCGATCGACCGCTACCGCGAGGCCCTCGGCGGGTTCCAGGGTCTCGGAGACCGGGCGCGCGAGGCGGACTCGCTGGTGGCGCTCGGCCGGCTCTGCTTCCTGCGCGGGGACTCCGCGGCGGCCCTGGCCGCCTATCAGCAGGCGTTGCCCCTCCTCCAGGGCGCGGAGCGGCGGCGGGATCTCCCGGACGCCCTCAACGGCCTCGGCCTCGCTCACCGTGCTCTGGGCGATACGCTGCGGGCGCGGGAGGACCTCCGCGAGGCCCTCGCCGTCAGCCGGTCGGCCGGCGATCTTCGGGCCGAGGCCGAGACCCTGACCAACCTGGGCCGGACGTACGACGTCCTGGGGGAGACCCAGGACGCGCTCCAGGCCCACGAGCGCTCGGCCGAGCTCTGGCGGCGGCTCCACCGGCCCGGCGACGAGGCGCTGGCCCTGCTCGACCTCGGCCGCCTGTACCTCGCCGCGGGGGCTGCGGAGCGGGCCATCGACCAGATCCGGGAGGCCCTGCCGCTGCTGGAGAGCGCGGACCAGCACCTGAAGCTGGCGGGGGCCCTGGACGACCTCGGCAAGGCCCTCTGGCGGACCGGCCACGCCGCGGAGGGGCTCGCCCCCCTGGAGCGGGCGCGCGCGATCCAGGTCCGCCTGGGGAACCTGCGGGGCGAGGCCGTGGCGCTCAACGACCTGGGGCGGCTGCGGGAGTCGATGGGCCAGCGCGGGGAAGCCTGGCGCCTCTACTCGCTCGCCCGCGACCGCTTCCGGGAGCTCGGCGATCCGGCCGGCGAGTCCTCTCCCCTCCAGGGGCTGGCGCGGCTCCAGGAGGCGCGCGGGGACGCCGGGGCGGCGGCGGACCTCTACGCGCAGGCCCTGCGCCGGCTGGAGGCCGCCGCCAACCCCGCAGGCCAGGCGGGCGCCCTGCTGGGGCTCGCCCGCTGCCGCCGCCTCCAGGGGGACCTCGCCGGGGCGCGCACGCTGGCCGAGAGCGCCCTCGTCCGGGTCGAATCCCTGCGCGGCAAGCCGGTCAGCCTGGAGCTCCGCACCTCCTTCCTGGCCTCGCAGCAGGAGCTCTATGAGCTCTATGTCGACACCTTGATGGAGCTCCACCGCCGCCAGCCGGCCGCGGGGTACGACCGGCTGGCGTTCGAGGCCTGCGAGCGGTCGCGGGCCCGCGGGCTGCTCGATACCCTGGAGGAAGGGCGCGAGGGCCAGGGCCCGATCGCGCCGGAGCTCCTGGCCCGCGAATCCGAGCTCGCCCGTCAGCTCAACGAGGCCGGGCGGCGCCGCTCCTCCTTGGTAGCGGCCGGGGCGCCGCCAGCCCAGGCCGAAGCGGCCGAGCGGAGCCTGCGCCGGCTGCTCGCGGAATCCGGGCGCCTGCGGGACCGCATCCGCCGGGCGAGCCTCGGCTCCTCGGCCCAGGCGCAGGCCCGCCCCGCCGGCCTGGCCGAGATCCAGCGGCGCCTCCTCGACCGCGACACGGTGCTCCTGGAGATCGCCCTCGGCAGGGAGCGGAGCTACCTCTG
>JAICSG010000338.1 GCA_025937035.1 Thermoanaerobaculia bacterium
CTCGCCCGGCTACTTCGAGGCGATGGGCATCCGGCTCCTGCGCGGCCGGACCTTCAACGGCAACGACCAAGCCGGCGCGCAAGGCGTGGCGGTGGTCAACGAGACCCTGGCCCGCACCTACTGGCCGGGCGCCGATCCGGTCGGCAAGCGCATCCGCTTCGGCGACCTCGACCCCAAAAAGAAGCCGAGCTGGCTCACGGTGGTGGGGGTCGTGGACGACGTCCGCAATTCCAGCCTGGAGGGGACGCCCCGGCCGCAGACCTACCTGGCGACGCCGCAGGACGCCTACTCGGAGCAATACGTGGTCCTGCGCGTGAAAGGGGACCCGAAAGACCTGATCGCGTCCGCCCGCTCCGCCATCTGGTCAGTGGACCGGGACCAGCCGGTGGCCGAGGTCCGTACCATGTCCAAGGTGGTCTCGCAGTCGGTGGCCACGCGGCGGTTCAACATGGTTCTGCTGGGAGCCTTCGCGGCCCTGGCGCTGGCCCTGGCGGCGGTGGGAATCTACGGCATCACCGCCTACTCGGTGGCCCAGCGGACGCGGGAGATGGGGCTGCGGATGGCCCTCGGCGCGCGTCCGGGGGAGGTGCTGGGGCTGGTGCTGCGCGAGGCCGGCTCGCTGGCCCTGGCCGGCCTCGCGGCCGGGCTCGTCCTCGCCTTCGCCGCCACCCGCGTGATGGCGAGCCTCCTCTTTGGCGTCGGCGCGAGCGATCCGCTCACCTTCGCGAGCGTCGCGGCCACGCTGGCCCTCGTCGCGCTCTTCGCGGCCTGGGTGCCCGGCCGGCGGGCGACGCAAGTCGATCCCATGGTGGCTCTCCGAACGGAGTAGGCCCGGCGAAATCTGGGGCAAACCTCGCCAGGTCTGCTCCAGACATGCCCAAAAGAGGTGCCAGCCGATTCTGCTGGCTGTCCCAGGGAAGGGCGTTTCTCCGCCGGTACCCACATCATCTTGTGCTACTCTCCTTCAGTGCCCCTAGATATCCCGCTCTTCTACTGGAAAGGGGTGAGCTGATGGAGGTGGTGGTCCCGGTCCTGGCGTTCCTCCTGGGAGGGGCTGTCGTCTGGCTCTTCGCCCGGCAGCAGCGGAGCGTGCTGGTGGAGCGTCTGCGGTCGCGGGAAGCGGAGGTGGCGCGGCTGGCTCAAGGCACGGCCGAGGCCGGCCGGCTGCGGGAGGAGCGGGCGGTCCTCCTGACCACGATCGAGAAGGAGCGGCAGGCCAACGCCGAGAAGCTGCGGCTTCTGGACGAGGCGCAAGGGCGGCTCTCGGATACCTTCAAGGCCCTGTCCTCCGAGGCGCTCAACAACAACAACGCCAATTTCCTCCATCTCGCCAAGGCCACCCTGGAGAGGTTCCAGGAGGCGGCCCAGGGGGATCTCGCGCGCCGGCAGCAGGCGATCGGCGAGCTGGTCCATCCGCTCAAGGAGTCTCTGCAGAAGGTGGACGACAAGATCCGCGAGATCGAGACCGCCCGCGAGGTCGCCTACGCCACCCTGAGCGATCACCTGAAGAGCCTCGCCTCCACGCAGACCCACCTGGAGCGCGAGACGGCCAAGCTGGTCGGCGCCCTGCGCTCCTCCTCGACCCGGGGGCGCTGGGGGGAGATCCAGCTCCAGCGGGTGGTCGAGATGGCCGGCATGGTGGCTTATTGTGATTTTTCGCTCCAGGCCACGGTCGAGACCGAGGACGGCCGGCAGCGCCCCGATCTCGTCGTCCGCCTGCCCAATCAGAAGAACGTGGTCATCGACGCCAAGGCTCCGCTCGACGCCTATCTCGACTCCCTGGAGGCGCTCGACGAGGACGGCCGCCGGGCGAAGCTGCGGGATCACGCCCGGCAGATCCGGCTCCATCTGACGAGGCTGTCGGGGAAGAGCTACTGGGCCCAATTCGAGCCCGCGCCGGAATTCGTGGTCCTCTTCCTGCCGGGGGAGACCTTCTTCAGCGCCGCCCTGGAGCAGGACCCTTCACTGATTGAGGCCGGAGTGGAGCAGCGAGTGATCCTGGCCACTCCCACGACGCTGATCGCGCTGCTGCGGGCGGTCGCCTACGGCTGGCGGCAGGCGCAGGTGGAGGAGAACGCCAAGCAGATCAGCGAGCTCGGCAAGTCGCTCTACGAGCGGCTCCGCACCTTCGCCGGCCACCTATCGGCCATGGGCCGCAACCTCGGCCAGAGCGTGGACGCCTACAACAAGGCGGTGGGATCGCTGGAGCTGAGGGTCCTCCCCGCCGCCCGCCGCTTCAAGGAGATGGGCGCCGCGGGCGGCGACGAGATCGAGACCCTGGATCCGGTCGACAAGGTCACCCGCGCCGTGGACGCGGGGGAGGAGTTGCCGGAGATGATCGGTGGAGAGGTGGTCTCCTAGAGGAAGACCTCCACCTTGCCCTTCGACCGCAGCTCCTGGGCCCGGGCCTGGATCATCTTCTGGACCTCCTCCTGCTTGAGGACCTGCGCGATGCGGTCCTTCACCTGATCGAAGCTGAGCGTGGTCGGCGCCTGCCGTTCCACGAGCTGGATGATATGGAAGCCATAGTTGACCTCCACGACCGGGCTCAGATCGTTCGGCTTCTGGAGCGCGAAGGCCGCGGCCTCGAAGGCTGGCGGGGTCTGGCCCTTGACGATCGAGCCGAGATCACCGCCCTGGGCCTTTGACTGCGGATCGTCCGAGTATTGCTGGGCCAGCTTGGCGAAGTCCTCGCCCCCCTGGATGCGCTTGAGGAGGTCCTGCGCTTTCTGCTTGGCCTTCTCGCGGTCGGCCGGCGGGGCCTTGGGATCGACCTTGATCATGATGTGGCGCAGATGGAGGCGCTCGGGCACTTGCATCTCCGTCTTGTGCTTTTCGTAGAAGTCCCGCGCCGCCTGGTCCGGGACGGTGGCCTTGGGGGCGAGCTTGGTCGCGATGTACTTCTGGAGCGTGATCCCGTCGCGGGTTTGCTGGCGGAAGCGCTCCTCGGTAACGCCTTCCTGGGCGAGGGCCTTCTTGTAGATCTCCTCGCTGGGGAAGCCGCGCTTGCGCATCGCGACCGCCTGCTGCACCTCGGCGTCGGAGACGGTGACCCCCTGCGCCTTGGCGTCCTGCTGGAGGAGCTCGATGGCGATGAGCTGGTCGAGCACCCGGCGGTAGAGGTCGGCCGTGGGGTCGACCCGCTGTCCTGCCTGGGCCAGCCGCATCTGGACCACCTGAGCGCCGTCCATCAGCTCCGCCTTCTTGATCTCATGGCCGTTCACCCGGGCGACGACAGCCGGGATCTTGTCCGGCGGCAGGGTCGGCCCGCTCGGAGCCCCGGGCTTGGCCGCCGTGGCGGGCTCTCCGGGAAGGTGGAGGGGAGCGAGCTGGCGGTTGGCCGCCCCTGGCGCCGCCGCTGAAGGCGTCGTCGTGGTGCCCGCCTGCGGGCTGGCGGCGGGGGCGGTCTTGCCCGCAGGAACGTCGGCGACCACGCTCTTCTCGGGTGCGGCCTTGCAGCCGGAGCCCAGGGACAAAAGCAGGGCGAGCCCGGGGAAGAGCAGGAGAGAAATCTTTTTGGACATGTCGAATACCTCGAGGGCGGAGCGCAAAGGCCGCCGAAATTGAGCAGCGCAGTCTAGCAGAGATCAGGGGAAACGCAGGCGCTGGAAGTACGCCGCGGCCTCGCCGGCCAGCGACGCGGCATGCCCCACGGCCACCAGGGGGAGGGTCGCCAGACAGCGTCCCGTCTGGCCGGCCCGGGAGGCGTGGAGGCCGACCAGGGCCAGAATGCGCGCCAGGCGGACCGGCGGCAGGGTGACCGCCAGCCAGCCGAGGGCGGCCCCCCGGCCGGCGCCGGTGCCGTCGAGCCGCAGATGGCCGTACATCCGCCCCCGCGTGTAGCGCTCCGCCACGAAGCTCCCCAGGGTGTGCAGGTGATGGTGCGCCACCACGGCCCGGGGCTCGAAGCCGAGCCGGTGCCCCTGCCGGCGGAGGCTCCGCGAGAGGGTCACGTCGCCCAGGAATTGATCGCCGGGAAATCCCCCCGCCACCTCGAATTGCCGCCGCGGGAGCAGCATGTTGGCGGTGGGGCTCATGTCCACCTCGCGCGGCGGGCCGCCCGGCAGCCACTTGCTGAACTTGCAGAGGTGGACCCCCTGGTCGAGCCAGCGGCCGCCATGGCAGGCGAGGGCACCCACCACCGGCTCGCCGGTCGCGCGGTGGGCGGCCACCAGCCGCTCCAGCCAGTCGGGCCGGGCGTAGACGTCGGGATCGGTGAAGGCCAGAAGCTCGCCGCGGGACCGCGCGACTCCCAGGTTGCGCGCGGCGTGGGGGAGGAGGCGCTGCTCGCTTCGCTCGAAGCGGACGGCGGTGAAGCCCTCGACGATCCGGCGGGTGCTCTCCGCGGCTTCGCCTGGGCTGCTGTCGACGACGACCGTCTCGAAATCCTGGAACGTCTGGCGGGAGATCGCCTCCAGGCAGCCGGCGAGGGTCCGCTGCGACTCGTAGGCCGGGATGACGACCGAGACAGCCGGCCGGGTCGTTGGTATCATGAGCTTTCGGGATCGAGCTCGCGGTATTCGTTCATCTCGAAAAGCGAGAAGCGGGCCTCGGCGTCGCCCGTTCCGAGGAGGAGGCCGAGCGCCTGTCCCAGGGCCGCCACGAGCTGGACGGCGAGGATCTGCGGCGCCGCCGCGAGCGCCGGGCGGAGGAGGTCCGGCCTTAGCCGGGAGAGCCGCTTGATCAGCAGGACCAGGGAGTAGAGAGGGACGGCCGGCGTCGCCAAAACGTAGAAGGCCTTGCGCGCCAGGGTCCAGCCGAAGGTGCGGGCGCGCAGCGGCGCGTAGCAGCGGTTCCAGAGGAAGCGGCCGCGCCAGGCGCTGCCCAGGGTGCTCTCGTTGACGTGCTCGAACTTGGCCGCCGGCTCCAGGAGCAGGCGGTGGCCGTCGCGGTGCAGCCGCACGTGGAGCACGATCTCCGCCCGCAGCAGGTCGTCGAGCTCGGGGCCGTAGGCGAGCAGGAGGTCCCGCTTGAACGACGAATTGTGGCCGGGGAGCATGGGGTGCTCGGCGCGCGGGGCGGGCGCCAGCCAGGGGTAGTAGTTGAGGATCGCCAGAATCCGGCTGAGCCGCACGGAGGGGTTGCCGACATGGACCTCCGCACCCACCGCGGCCCACGGCCCCCGGTGGGCCGCGATCAGCGCCGCCGCCCAACCCGGCCAGGCCCGGCAGTGCTCCTCCAGGAAGACCACCACCGGCGTCGCGGCCCGACGCACGCCGTGGGCTTTGGCGGCGGAGAAGAG
>JAICSG010000681.1 GCA_025937035.1 Thermoanaerobaculia bacterium
AGGTGGCGCCCCCGCCCCACCATCCCTTCCCTCTGTCTCTGCCCTCCTCGACCCGGTGGCCCGGGCGGGCTCACGGTTTCGCCCGTTCCGCCCGCACCTGCTCCAAATACTTCCTCTCCCCCCGTGCCACATAATCCTTATATCCCTGCGGATCGACGAACGGATTCTCCTTCGCCCCCTTCCGCAGGCGGTCCGCCTTGCCGAGGCCGTCGAAGAACGAGGCGTGGGAGCCCAGGAAAACGTCGCAGGGGAGGGATTTCAAAACCCGGAAGGTCTTCGCGTAATCCTCCGCGATCTCCGGATACTTGGGATTGTTCGTCAGGCGCACTCCGGGCAGGACCGTGGTGCTGGCGGCGAAGACGACGTCGTACGTCCGGTCTCCTTCTTTCGCTTTCATCGTCCAGGTAGTGTTGCCCATCGTATGGCCTGGCGTGAGGTGGGCCGTCAGCGTGGTGCCGCCGAGGGTGACGGTGTCGCCGTCGTGGAGGATGCGGTCGGCCTGGATGGGCGGAAAGGGATCCTTGTCGCCGAAGAGGAAATCCCCTTTGCCGCCGCGGGCGAGAAGGGGCGCGTCGCGATCCATGGCCGCGAATTTCGCGCCGGTCACGCGCTTCAGCTCCGCGAGCCCGCCCACGTGATCGAAATGGGCGTGGCTGCTGAGCAGGATCTTGACGTCCTCCAGCTTGAATCCGAGCTTCTTGATGCTCGCCTCGATGATCGGCGCCGTCTCCACGAACCCGCCGTCGAGCAGGATGTGCCCCTCCGGCGTGGTGATCAGATAGGAGGTGATGTCGCTCGCTCCGACATAGTACAGATTGCCGACGATGCGGTACGGCTCGACCGGCTGGTTCCACGAGCGGGAGGTGGGGTCGGCCTGAGCGTGGAGGAGCGCGGCGCTCGCCAGGAGGGACAGCAGAGTGATCAACGTTTTCATTCGGCTCCTACATCCTGAAGTGATCCGCCCGCCAGGTCCGCACCCGCTTCTTGATCTCGTCCGGTTTGGTGACCTCGCCGGCGAGCACGGCGCGGGTGAGGTCGGGGAGCTCGTCGTCGCTGGCGAAGCGGAGGGCGATGAGCTGGCCGGGGCGGAGGTCGGCGATGCGGGGCCTGAGGTCCGGCGGCAGGAGGCGCTCGAGGCGGAGGGTCTCCTCCAGGCGGATGACGCGGTCCTGCGCCTTCAGCGGGAAGGTGCGGAGATACCAGGCCATCAGCGCCAGGGCCACCGCCACGGCCACGCTGAGGAGGCGGTCGAAGAAGTTGGTCCCGGGCAGAGCCCAGAACAGCCGGACCAGCGACCAGATGAGGTTGATCACCAGGATTCCGAAGGTGACGAAGTGGAAGCCTGGGACAAATTTCGCGTGATTCGCGTAATTCTGCTCGGCCATGGGCGACCTCCCGGAACGGAGACGTGGATTTGACATCCTCATCGTACCTCAGCCCGGGGTAGACTTACCCGCCATGGACGCGGAGACCAAGAGCCTGCAGTGTCTGGATACCTCGGTGATCGCCGGCGGGTGGGACCACTTCGTGCGCACGTTCCTCGACGGCTATTTCGAGCGGCACCCCACCTTCGGCGCCGGGGCCGGCCGGCACGAATTCGACGGCCGGCTGCCCGACTGGAGCCCGGAGGGGCTGGCCGCGGAGGCCGCCTGGTTGAAGGCGGAGTGGGCGCGGGCGGAGGAATTCGATCCCGCGACGCTCGACGAGCGGCGGGCCTTCGAGCGCGAGATGGTGAAGGTGGTCGTCGACTCCGACCTCTTCTGGCTGGAGGCCGCCGAATGGCCGCGCCGCAATCCGATGTACTACGCCGGCCCCATCGACCCCAGCCTCTATCTCACCCGCGACTACGCGCCGCTCCCGCAGCGGATGCGGGCCTTCGTGAGCTATGCCCGGGCGGTCCCCCAGGCGGCGGCGCAGGTGCGGGCGAACCTCGCCACCCCGATGCCGCGCTCCCACGCCGAGCTGGGGGAGATGACCTTCGGCGGGTTGGCCGGCTATCTGGAGACCGACGTCCTGCCCCTGTTCGCGTCCGTGGAGGACGAGGCGCTCCAGGGGGATCTCCGGGCGGCCATTCCCCCCGCCGCGCGGGCCCTCCGCGAGCTGGGGGCCTGGTTTCACGAGCAGATCCCTCCGGCGGGCATGGACGCCGGGGATTTCCGGCTCGGGGCGGACCTCTTCTCGCGCATGCTGCGGGAGACGGAGCGGGTGGACGTGCCGCTGGACGAGCTGGAGGCGGCGGGCCGGAGGGAGCTGGAGCGGAATCTGGCCGCCTTCCGCGAGGCCTGCGCCGCCATCGCGCCGGGGCTTTCGCAAGAGGAGGTGCTGGCGAGGGTCAACGCCCGCAAGCCCGCCGGCGGGCCGGTCGAGGCGGCGCGCCGCCAGCTCGCGGGGCTACGCCGGTTCGTAGAGGATCACGGCCTGGTCTCGATCCCTGGAGAAGAAGAGGCGCGGATCGAGGAGGCGCCCCCGTATCAGCGCTGGAACTCGGCCTACATCGACATCCCGGGGCCCTACGACCGGCACCTGCCGTCGATCTACTACATCACGCCGCCGGACCCGTCCTGGACGCCCGAGGAGCAGGAGCAGTACATCCCGAACGAGGCGGACCTCCTGTTCGTCACCATCCACGAGGTCTGGCCGGGCCACTTCCTCCAGTTCCTCCACTCGAACCGGGCGGAGTCCGAGCCGGGGCGGCTGTTCGTGACCTACGGCTTCGCCGAGGGGTGGGCCCACTATTCGGAAGAGATGATGTGGGAGGCCGGCTTCGGCGACGGCGATCCATACCTCCATATCGGCCAGCTCCAGAACGCGCTGCTGCGCAACGTCCGCTATCTGGTGGCCCTGGGGCTCCACACCGGCAACATGACGCTGGAGGAGGCCGAGCGCATGTTCCGCGAAGAGGGTCTCCAGGACCCCGCCAACGCCCGCCAGCAGGCCAACCGGGGGGCGTTCGATCCTGGCTATCTCAACTACACGCTGGGGAAGCTGATGGTGCGGAAGCTGCGGGCGGACTGGACGGCCACGCGCGGAGGGCGGGCGGCGTGGCGGGAGTTCCATGACCGGTTTTTGTCGTATGGCGGGCCTCCGGTGCCGCTGGTGCGCGGGGCGATGGTGGGGGGCGAGGCGGGGAAACTGTTGTAGGGGCGGGGCGGTGTGGGCCCCCCGGAGCGGGGGTGGCATGGGGACCGGGGAGCCCCCCCCCACGGGGGGCCCCAAAGGCCCC
>JAICSG010001237.1 GCA_025937035.1 Thermoanaerobaculia bacterium
CCCCACGGGGCGTCTCTACAGTGGGGGAGCGCCAAGCGGCGGAGGGGGCAGGACAGGCGGCGGAGGCTCTTTGACAGACGGGCGGTAGGAGGGTGTCTGGAAAGTCGGTCGCGATCTTCCGCCCGGGCATGAAATGCCCGGGCTAAGAACAGCGCCGGATGAATCCGGCTTCAAGTCCCCTTCAGGGGACGCAGCTCCAGCCCGGCGATTCATCACCGGGCGGGGGATGCGGCCCCTACTACTCCGCCGGGTGCCCCAGAATCCCGAAGATCTCCTCCTTGTGCTTCTCCAGATCCCGGGTGGTCTTGGCCTCCATGACCAGGCGGAGGAAGGGCTCGGTGTTCGAGGGTCGGACGTTGGCCCACCAGTCGGGGTAGCTGATGGTGATGCCGTCGAGATAGTCGATCTCGGCGTCGGAGTAGCGGCGGGCGAGCTCGTCCATCTTGCCCTGCTTGTCCTCCACCTCGAAGTTGATCTCCGGCGTCTTGTAGTAGCGCTGGAGGGGCGCCACCAGCTCGGAGAGCAGCTCCCGCTTCTGGCGCATCAGGTTGAGCACCTCGACGACGGTGAGCAGCGGGCAGTCGGCGTAGGAGTGGTCGCGGAAGTAGTAGTGGCCGGCCAGCTCGCCGCCAAAGATCCCGTGCCGCTGCCGCAGGGTCGCCTTCATGAACGAGTGCCCCACCCGCTCGCGCACCGGCACGCCCCCCTTCTCCTGGATGTACTCGGGGACCGCCCGCGACGAGCGCAGGTCGTAGACCACCACCTTGCCCGGCTCGCGCTCCACCAGGATGCCGCCGACCAGGGCGGTCATCAGGTCGCTGCCGATCGGCTCGCCCGTTTCATCGATGAAGGCGGCGCGGTCGGCGTCGCCGTCGAAGGCGATCCCCAGGTCCGAGCCGCTCTCGCGCACGGCCCGCTTGAGGTCGAGCAGGTTCTCTTCCTTGAGCGGGTTGGCCTCGTGGTTGGGGAAGGTGCCGTCCAGCTCGAAGAAGATCGGGGTGATCTCGATCCCCATCGCCTCCAGGATCGGCAGGTCGATCGTCCCCATGCCGTTGGCGGCGTCGATCGCCACCTTGAGCGGCTGGCCGTAATTCCCCTCGCGCAGGAAGGAGAGGACGTGGCGCTGGTAGTCGTGGAAGACCTCGCCGTGGGTGACCTTGCCGGGCTTGTCCGCCTTGGGCAGGTCCCCCTCCTGGATCTTGCGCTCCATGAGGGCGATGCCGTGGTCGCCCGAGACCGGCCGGGCGCCGTGGCGGCTGAACTTGAAGCCGTTGTACTGCGCCGGATTGTGGCTCGCGGTGAACATGGCACCCGCGGAATCCAGACTGCCGCTGGCGTAGTACAGCTCGTCGGTGGACGCCAGGCCGATGTCGGTGACCTCGGCACCCTGGCGGGTCGCCCCGTCGGCGAAGGCCGCAGCCAGCCCGGGCGAGGAGGGACGCATGTCGTATCCGGTCACGACCGAACGGGCCCCGACGACGTTGACGAAGGCCGCGCCCACAGCCCGGGCGATGTCCTCGTCGAGCTGATCGGGCA
>JAICSG010001176.1 GCA_025937035.1 Thermoanaerobaculia bacterium
AGGCGCGTTTCGCCCGCGCCAGCAAGAAGGCCCGGCGCGCTCCGCAGGCGGCCCAGCCGGCCGTGGAGGCGCGGCCCGATCGCGTTCCTCCGTTGGCCACGCTCCTCCTGGCCTGCGCCGCCGTGGTGGCGGCCTACGCGTGGGTGCGGCTGGCCGCTCCCCTCCCTTGGTCCTACGACGAGTACTACCACCTGGGGCTGGCGCGGGAGATGCTCACGGAGGGGCTGCGCATCACCTCGTTCCGCTGGACGCCGTTCTCGTTCACCTACGACCATTTCGCGGACGCCGAGCCCCTCTTCCATCTCCTGCTGATGCCGTTCGCCCGGCTCTCCCTGGAGGCCGCCGGGGTGCTCGGGGCCATCCTCGGGCAGGTCTTCCTGGTGGGCTCGTTCGCGGCGGCGCTGTGGATCACCCGCGCGCCGCGCCCCTGGTGGATCGTGCTGGGGCTCGCCGGCATCGGCACCCTGTTCGCCCAGCGGATGGAGATGTGCCGGCCGCACGTCTGGCTGATCGGCTTCTCGGTGATGGCGGCGGCGCTGCTGGTGGAGCGGCGGTGGAAGGCCCTGTTCGCCGCCTGCGCCCTCTTCGCCCTCACCCACGCGGCGGCCTGGATCGTGATCCCCCTGGCGCTCCTCTGGTCGCTCTCCGGCCTGGCCCTGCCGCCGGCGCCGGGCGAGCGGCGCGTCCCCTGGCAGCCGGTGGCCGCCGCGGCCGGCGGATGGCTGCTGGGGCTGCTCCTCAATCCGGACGTGCCGGAGAATTTCCGGCTGCTGGCGATCACCAACTTCGTGATCCCGTTCCAGGCCACGGGGGCGGGCAACGCGCTCCTGCACTCGCAGCTCGGGACCGAGCTCTCGCCCCCGGGCATCGCAATCCTGGCGGCGCAGTGGCCGGCCTTCCTCGCTCCGGCGCTGGTGGCGTTCGCGCTGCTGGCCCGGCCCCGGCTGCGCAGCCGGGCGACGCTCACCGTGGGGATCACCTCGCTCGCCTTCCTCCTCGCCGGCAGCTTCGCCATCCGCCGCTTCTTCGAGCTGGGGGCGCCGCTGGCCCTGCTCGCCCTGGCGCTGGTCCTGCGGGAATGGCGGGACCGCGGCGAGCCGCCCCTGGTCCCCGGATGGGAGCGGATGGCCGCCGCGCTGGCGATTGCCGTGGGCGCCTTGTGGACCTTCGCCGGGCTGCGCGCCGAGGGCCAAGGGGGCGCGGCGCCGCTGGGGATGGCCAACTGGCTGGGCGAGCACGGCGCGGCCGGCGAGCGCGTCTTCACCGCCCAGTGGGGGGACTCGGCGCCGCTCTTCTACGCCGCGCCGCAGCTCCAGTCGCTGGTGGCCCTGGACCCGACCGCCTTCTATCTCAAGGACCCGCGCCTCTTCGCCACCTACGTGAGCGTGGTCTCCGGCCAGCACCCCGATCCGGCCCGCACCATCCGCGAGCGCTTCGGGGCGCGGTGGCTGACGATCCCCCCGGCCCTCTATCCGCAGCTCTTCAGCCGGATCGCCCACACGCCCGGAGCCCAGGCGCTCTACAGCGACGAGAATTACTGGGTGGTGGATCTCGGGAAGAGGTAGCAAGGGACAGCAGGACTGCCGCCCCTTCGGGGCTGACCCTCACTCCCCAACCCCTCTCACCCCGCCTCCCCCCCACCTGACGGGTGAGTGGGGCTCAAACGACTCCCAAACGGTCTTTCTCCCT
>JAICSG010000490.1 GCA_025937035.1 Thermoanaerobaculia bacterium
GCAGCGGGTTCGCGCGGTCCCGGTAGCGGACGGACAGATCGGTCCGCCGGGAGAGCTGCTGGCTGCGGAATTCGGGCCCGTCATACCCGGCAGGGTCGAAGCCCTCCCGCTTCAGGAAGGCCTCGGCGCGGCTCCGCGCCTCCTGCGGCGAGATCGCGGGGATCTTCTCCTCGGGATCGTGGTGCCGGCGGAGGGAGACGACTTCGCCGGCCAGGGACACCTCGGCCCGGTAGGTCCATTCGAACCGCGGCGAGTCCTTGGGATAGACGTACACCTCCCAGGTCAGGATCTGCTTCGGCAGCCGCGAGCCCCGGACCGGAGCCCAGCCATGGCGGTCCACCGCGAGCTGCAGCCGGCGCTCCAGGAGGGGGTCCTGATTGAGGCGAGCCACGACATAGGGGTTTCTCACCGGGGGCCCAAGGTCCCGGAAGCGCTCCAGGGCGATGTCCACCGCCTGGGCCCGCGATGCCTTCCAGTGGCTGGGGGCGAACGGAAAGGCTCGCGGAAAGGCCCAGGCCAGCAGGACCAGCCCGGCGATGCCGGCGAGAAGCCAGAGGACGAGGGAGCGCGCGTTCCGCATAATGGATCGTACGGTGCGAGGGTATTGTAGGTTGCCTGGCCCCCGCCGCGCTGCCCCCGGATCTTCCTACTTCGGCAACGCCTCCACCAGCCCCTTCACCGCGTCGGCCGACCTGGCGAGCATCCCCTTCTCCTCCGTGGTGAGGCTGAGCTCGATCACCTTCTCCATGCCCCCCCGGCCGAGCAGGCAGGGGACGCCGATGAAGAGGCCGTCGTAGCCGTACTCCCCCTTCAGGTAGACGGCGCAGGGGAGGATCTTCTTCTTGTCGAGGAGGATCGCCTTCACCATCTCATAGGACGAGGCGCCGGGGGCGTAGTAGGCCGAGCCGGTCTTGTAATAGTTCACGATCTCGGCGCCGCCGTTGCGGGTGCGGTCGTTGATCTTGGCGATCGTGTCCGCGTCCAGGAGCTGCGGCAGCGGAATGCCGTTCACCGTGGCATAGCGCGGCAGCGGCACCATGGTGTCGCCGTGGCCGCCGAGCACGAAGGCGTCGACGTCCTCCACCGAGACGTTCAGCTTCTCGGCGATGAACCAGCGCATGCGGGCGGCGTCGAGCACGCCGGCCATGCCCAGCACCCGCTCGCGGGGGAAGCCGGAGACCCGGCGGGCCACCTCGCACATGGCGTCGAGCGGATTGGTGACGATGATCAGGATCGTCTCCGGCGAGCGCGAGACGAGCTGCCGCACCACCTCCGAGACGATCTCCGTGTTCTTCGCCAGCAGGTCGTCGCGGCTCATGCCGGGCTTGCGGGCGAGACCCGCGGTGACCACGCAGACGTGCGAGCCGGCGGTGGGGTCATAGTCGCCGCCGCCGGTGATGCGGGCGTTGAAGCCCAGCACCGGCGCCGATTCCATCATGTCCAGAGCCTTGCCCGTCGCCAGATCGGCGGCCACGTCCACCATCACCACGTCGGCGATGTCCGCCTGCGCGATCAATTGAGCACAGGTGGCGCCCACGTTGCCGGCGCCCACCACGGTGACTTTGTAACGCATCAGAGGATCTCCCTCGGTTCTGCCATTGAAAAGGTTTAGATGTTGCCGACGATCGCCTCGGCGAATTCCGACGCCTTGAGGAGCGTCGCCCCCTGCATCTGCCGCTCGAGGTCGTAGGTCACGCGCTTCTGATCGATGGTCCTGGCGAGGGCCGACTCGATCGCGTCGCCGGCCTCGGTCCAGCCCAGCCAGCGCAGCATCATCACGCCGGAGAGGATCAGCGAGCCCGGATTGACCTTGTCCTGGTTGGCGTACTTGGGCGCCGTGCCGTGGGTCGCCTCGAAGACCGCGAAGCCGTCCCCCTCGTTGCTGCCGGGGGCCATGCCGAGCCCGCCCACCTGGGCGGCCAGGGCGTCGGAGAGATAGTCGCCGTTGAGGTTCGTGGTGGCCAGGATGTCGTACTCGTCCGGCCGCAGCAGCGCCTGCTGGAACATCGAGTCGGCGATGCGGTCCTTGATCACGATCTTGCCCGCCGGCGCCTTGCCGTTGTGCTGACTCCAGACGTCGTCCTCGGTGATCGTGACGTCGCCGAACTCCTCGCGGGCCACCTGATAGCCCCAGTCCTTGAACGCCCCCTCGGTGAACTTCTGGATGTTCCCCTTGTGGACCAGGGTGATGCTCTTGCTGTGATGGGCGACGGCGTACTGGAGCGCCTTGCGGACCAGCCGCTTGCTGCCGAATTCCGAGACCGGCTTGATACCGACGCCGCTGTCCGGCCGCACCTTCTTGCCGAGGCCGGCGAGGAATTCGATCAGCTTGCGCGCCTCCTCCGTCCCCGACTTCCACTCGATGCCGGCGTAGACGTCCTCGGTGTTCTCGCGGAAGATCGTCATGTTGACCTTCTGCGGCTCCTTGACCGGCGAGGGGACGCCCGGGTAGTAGCGGACCGGCCGCACGCAGGCGTAGAGGTCGAGGATCTGGCGCAGGGCCACGTTGAGGCTGCGGATGCCGCCGCCGACCGGCGTGGTGAGCGGCCCCTTGATCGCCACCCGGTAATGCTGGATGGCGTCGATGGTGTCCTGCGGGAGCCAGTCGTTCTTGAGGTTGTAGGCCTCCTCGCCCGCCAGCACCTTGAACCAGGCGATCGAGCGGGAGCCCTTGTAGACCTTCTCCACCGCGCCGTCGAGCACCCGGCGGGTGGCCCTCCAGATGTCCGGCCCCGTGCCGTCCCCCTCGATGAAGGGGATGATGGGGCGGTCCGGCACCTCCAAGCGGCGCTCCGCCTCGCGCCAGGCGATCTCCTGGCCGTCGGCGGGCGGCGTCAAATCATTGTATGTCCTGGCCACAGCGTGCTCCTCTCCTGAAGGATGAAGGGGTGGTGCGCCGGAGGCAAAAGCGAAGAGCCCGTACGCGGGTGAGAACGCTATCACAACCGGCCCCCGCCACCCCGGCCCTCGGGGTGGGGGGCCCATGCTAAAGTCCTCTCCTTATGGACTGGGAACCCCTCGTCGCCGCCGCCCGGGCCGCCCGCGAGCACGCCTACGCTCCCTACAGCCACTTCGCCGTGGGGGCCGCCCTGCTGATGGAGGACGGCTCGATCCACGCCGCCGCCAACGTCGAGAACTGCATCCCGGCCCTGTCGGTCTGCGCCGAGCGCAACGCCATGTCCGCCGCTGCCTCCGCCGGCCTCCGCCTCCCGCAGGCGGTCGCCGTGGTCACCGGCGCCACCCCTCCGGCCCGCCCCTGCGGCCTCTGCCGGCAGACCCTCTCCGAGTTCACCCGGGACCGGGACCTCCCCATCCTGGTGATCAACGCCGACGGCGACCGCGAGGAGACCACCCTCGCCGAGCTCTTCCCGCAGCCGTTCTCCCTGCCGGGTTGACGGCGTAAATCCTTGTATCGACAGATAGAAAACAGATCACAGGCTTGGGAATCCGCGGATTCTTCTATAGCTTCTAGGGGTTACGGCGTACCGACCCCTTGCCGACTCACGAGCGCCGCCTCCACCTCCTCCTCCTCGACGACGATCCCGACGATCGCGCGCTGGTGAGGCTCGTGCTCGCTCGGGAGCTGCCCGAGGCCGACGTCGAGGAGGTGACCGACGCGCCGGCCTTCGCCAGGGCCTGCGGCCGGCGGAGCTTCGACGTCGTGATCCTCGAGCGGAGGCTCCGCTGGGCCGAGGGGCTCGACCTGCTGGCCCTCCTCCGGGAAGAGTGGCCCCAGGTGCCGGTCATCGTGCTGACCGGCCCCGGCGGCGAGGAGACCGCCCTCCGGGCGATGCGCCTGGGGGCCGCGGACTACCTGGTCAAGAATCCGGCCGGCTTTCTCAGGCTGCCGCTGGCCGTGCGGACCGCCCTGGAGCCGCCCCGTGCTCAGGACCCGGCGGACGCGGCGCCGCTGCGGTCGCTCCTCGACCAGGGGCGGATCGCGGTCTTCAGCGCCACGCCGGAGGGGCGCCTGCTGCACGCCAGCCCCGGCTTCCTCCAACTCCTCGGCGTCGAGACCGCCACCGGCGCCGCCGAGCTCGATCTGAAGCCTCTCGCCGCCGCCGCGGCCCAGGGGCCGGCCCCACGCGAGGTCGGGCTGCGGCGCGCCGACGGGCGGACGGTCTGGGTCCAGGTCCTCGGCAACGTGGTGCGCGCCAACGGCGAGACCCGCGTCGACGGCTTGGTGGAGGACATCACCACCCGCCGGCAGGCGCA
>JAICSG010000451.1 GCA_025937035.1 Thermoanaerobaculia bacterium
CTCGGGGCCCTGAAGGGCCGTTTTGAGAAGAACATGAACCGCCATAAAGGTCTGGAATGGGCGAAAGTACAGGCCAGGCTGGAGGCCAATCCCGAGAAGCTCTGGTCGCTCCATGAAATGGAGAGGACCGGTGGCGAGCCGGATGTCGTCGGCCAGGATAAGAAGACGGGCGAATACATTTTTTATGATTGCTCCGCGGAGAGCCCCAAGGACCGCAGAAGTCTTTGTTATGACCGTGCGGCGCTGGACGCGAGGAAAGAAGCGAAGCCGAGGGATTCCGCGATGGATATGGCGGCGGCCATGGGCGTCGAGATTTTGACGGAAGAGCAGTACCGGGAGCTGCAGACGTTTGGAAGCTTCGATACGAAAACCTCAAGCTGGGTGAAAACTCCTTCCGAGATCAGAAAGCTCGGCGGCGCTCTCTTTTGTGATCGCCGCTACAACACCGTCTTCTTGTATCATAACGGCGCGGAATCCTACTATGCCGCCCGGGGGTTCCGGGGCTCGCTGAGGGTCTGACCCTGGGGACGGCCGTCCTCTTGGCGCCCCCCTAAAATATTTGCCCCGCTCGTTCGTCTACAGTAGTGGATGGACGAGATGCTCACCCTCGACGACAGGACCGCGGAGCAGGACCGGCGCATCGCCCAGGCGGTGGCCCGGGAGGGCTCCCGCCTCAAGGCCTTCATCCGCCGGCGGGTGGGCGACACGGGCGACGCCGAGGACATCCTGCAGGAGGTCCTCTCCGAGCTCGTGGAGGCGGTCCGGCTGATGACGCCGATCGAGCAGGTGGGGGCCTGGCTGTTCCGCGTCGCCCGCAACCGCATCACCGATCTCTTCCGCAAGCGGCGGCCGGAAGCGTCCGAGGACGGCCTCCTGGCCGAGGACGAAGCCTTCGCGCTCGAGGACCTCATCCCCTCTCCCGGCGGCGGGCCCGAGGTGGAGCTCGCCCGGGGCGTGCTGCTGGAGGAGCTCGAGGCCGCCCTCGACGAGCTGCCGGACGAGCAGCGTCAGGTCTTCATCGCCCATGAGATCGAGGGGCGCAGCTTCAAGGAGCTCGCCGCCGAGACGGGGTTGAGCGTCAACACTCTGCTGTCGCGCAAGCATTACGCGGTCCTTCATCTGAGACGGAGGTTGCGCGACATCCACGATGAGCTTCAACGACTGGGAGCATAAACCTATGAATCGGAGACGGGGTTTGCGTATCTTGAAAGTCGCGGGAATCGCGATCCTGGCCCTGGGGGTGTTCGGGCTAGTGGTGAGGGGCCTCTGGAACTGGCTGATGCCGGAGCTGTTCGGCTTGCGCCCGATCACCTTCTGGCAGGCCCTCGGGGTGTGGATCCTCAGCCGCATCCTCCTCGCCGGCTTCCACGGCGGCCACTCGAAGGACCGGCGCTGGCGGGCGCGCCTGATCGATCGCTGGGAGCGGATGTCTCCCGAGGAAAGGGAAAAATTCCGTGAGAAGCTGCGGCACCGCTGGGGACCGTTCGAGGAGGCGGAGAGAAGCTCATGAAAGCCATCGTCTATCACGGCTACGGCTCGCCCGACATCCTGCGGTGTGAGGACGTGGCGGCGCCGGTCCCCGGGGACGACGAGGTATTGATCAAGGTTCGCGCGGCTTCGGTCAATCCGCTGGACTGGCACTTCCTGAGGGGCACGCCCTATATCGGCCGCGTGCAATTCGGGCTGCGGAAGCCGAAGTCCACGCGCCTGGGGGCGGACGTGGCCGGCCAGGTCGAGACGGTCGGTAAAAACGTGACCGGGCTCAAAGTAGGGGACGAGGTCTTCGGCGCGTGCCGGGGCGCTTTCGCCGAGTCGGTATGCGTCTCCGAATCCGACGTGGTCCTGAAGCCGGAGGCCTTGACGTTCGAGCAGGCGGCCTCCGTGCCCATCGCGGGGCTCACCGCCTTGCAGGCCCTGCGCGACAAGGGGCGGCTGCAGCCGGGGCAGACGGTCCTGATCAACGGCGCCGGGGGAGGGGTGGGGACGTTCGCCGTGCAGATCGCCAAGTCGCTCGGCGCGGATGTGACCGGGGTGTGCGGCCCGAGAAATGTGGAAAGGGTGCGATCGATCGGCGCGGACTGGGTGATCGATTATACCCGGGAGGATTTCACCCAGAGTGGGCAGCATTACGATCTGATCCTCGACTGCGTGGGGAACCATTCCCTCTCCGCATGCCGGCGCGCCTTGAATCCCCGGGGGATCTACATCATCATTGGAGCGCCGGACGGCCGGTGGATCAGTCCCCTCCCCCGCGTGCTCCAGGCGCTCGTGCTGTCGCGGCTCGGGAGCCAGAGCCTCACCCCCTTCCTGGCGAGACGGAACCAGAAGGATTTGATCCTCCTGCGCGATCTCATGGCGGCTGGAAAGGTGACGCCGGTCATCGACAGGTGCTACAAGTTGGAGGAGGTCCCCGACGCGATCCGGTATCTGGCGGAGGGGCACGCGCGGGGAAAGGTGATCGTTTCCTTGGGATGACCGCGATCTTGCCTCAGGAGCCCGGGCACGCCACCGAGGCGAATTGCGGCACGGCGTAGTCCTTCACCCGGCGGCGCACGAAGCTGAAGTCGAGCGCCTCCGCCAGGTTGTTCGCCGCGGCGTCGCGGACGGAGAGCGCCGGCAGACTCCAGCGCCATTCGATCATCTTCAGGATCGAGGTGTGATCGTAGACGTCGCGGACGATCGTGTGGGGCGCCGAAAACGGTGAAACGATCAGGGTGGGCACCCGGAATCCGCGGAGCTCGAAAGCGGGGTCCACGTCGGGCGCCGCCGGGGGGACCACGTGGTCGAAGAATCCTCCCCACTCGTCGAACGTGATGATCAGGACGGTGCGTTTCCACTCGGGGCCCGTCGTCACCGCGCGATAGGTCTGATCGAGCCACCATTCGCCGGCGCGGAGGTCGCCGTGGGGGTGGTCGTCGCCGGACGTGCCTTCGGACTCGCCCTTGAGCGGCGGATCCACGAAGGCCACGTGGGGGAGATCGCCGGAGGCGCAGTCCGCGAGAAACTGATCATAGGTCTGTTGGATCGCGGTGTACTTCGTGCCCCACAGATCGAGGAAGGACGTGTTGCTGTGGTAGTAGCGGCCATCCAGCCCCGCGCCGTCCAGGAGATCCCAGATCGTCGGCAGAGTCGTGGGGGAGAGAGAGTCGTCCAGCCGGTCGGTGACCGCCGTGTGCAGGTACAGGCGGTTGGGGTAGGTCGGCCCCATGATCGGGGCGAAATAGCGGCTGCACACCGTCCAGTCCGGCGCGGCCTTGCCGAGGAACGGCAGGTCGCGGCGGGTGTAATAACCGATGGCATAGGCGTCGTTGGCTCCCGCGCGCAGCCAGCCGTCGCAGAGGCCGTTGTTGTAGGCGACCCGGGCGCCGGCGTAGGAGTGGTCAGGGTCGGAATGGCCGCACCCCTGGAAATCGGGCGCCAGCGGATGGGTCTTGAAGGCCACCCCCTGGCTGTTCTTGTAGACGAGGCCGAATTGCCGGCCATCGCCACCTGGAAGCCAGCCGAGAAGGTGATCGAAGGAGCGGTTCTCCATCATGGCCACGACGACGTGCTCGATGCCGCTCTTTTCGGGCCGCGGCAGGCGGGCGGGCCGGCTTGCCGCGTCCGCCCACGAGAGGGACCGTCCCAGGGAGAGCGAGCCGATCGCGGCGGCCGAGCTATAGAGGAATTGACGGCGAGAGAGTTGGGGCATAAGGGCCTCCCGACCGGCGGGCTCAACCCGTATGCCTCAAGGGCAGCTACACGCGAGGCTTCGTGCTGACCGCGCACCGGTCATATAGACAGGTAAAAGTCTGCAAGCCGCGTGCCCTACCATCCCAAAAACGTTCCCGGCCCGGTCCCAGCCCCTCCGGACGCGTTTCGAGAGCTCCCCGATCCACTTTGAGCGTTCCCGGCGCGATTTTTAGCTTCCCGGACGCCCATCCAAGCAACCCGAGCCCCCGGATCGCGATCCGGACCGCCATCCAAGAGACCCGGCGGCTCGGATACGTTCCCGAGGCTCCGGGAAGCTTCCGGGGCCGTCATCCTGGAAATCCGGGCGTCCGGGAGCTCATGAAGGGCGCCGGGAAAGCAATTCAGCCGTTCGGATTCGCTCCCGGGGCGTCGGGCGCGCTATTTTCGCGTCGGGCTGGTCTCCAAGAGGCGCGGGAAGAGATTCGGGGCTCCGGGCGGCCCATTCAGGCGTTAGGCTCCTTCGCGAAGCGCCAGCGGGCCTTCCCGGAAAACGGGCAAGCTCAAACTCGGACAAGAAGACCTGTCCAGACCATCCGGATAAGAGCACCCCCGAAGCCGGCGCGCCGAGTCGATTCGGCGTCAGGTCGCCGCCACGTTGACCTTTCCTCAGGAGCAGGCGTAAAATAGTAAAGACTTGAGAATAAAAGACATGCACATTCCTCTACGAGCCCTGGCGTCAGTGTGGAGGAAC
>JAICSG010000475.1 GCA_025937035.1 Thermoanaerobaculia bacterium
TCCCTTCTCTTCTCCCCCCTAAACTCACCCCCGTGGGCACCCCCCCCCGGGGGTTTAATTTATTTTTTTTTCCCCCCCCCTTTGTTACCCCCCCCGGGGGGGCCGACTCCCCGACCCCTGACAAGACGTGAGGGTGCTCACGTCCACTCCGGAGCCACCTCATCCACCACCTTCCCCTGCCCATCCACCAGATAGACCGGCTGGATCAGGTGATGGTCCTTGGGGTCGAAGCGGAGCGGCATCCCCTTGTGGCCGTCGAGGCTCAGCTCCCCGATCTTGTCCGTGGCGGCGGCTCCGGGAAAGCGGAGGGCCAGCTCGGCGGCCAGCTTCACCCCCATCCAGCCGCGCCAGGCCGCCTCGTCCATGGGCTGGTTGAAGCGGCGGCGGTAGCGGAGGTTGAGGGCGTCGGCGCCGAACCTGTTGAGGTCCGGCTGCCAGTCGACCACCTTGAGGTCCTTGCGGTCCTTGTGGCGGTCGAGGGCCTGGCGCCGGAAGGCCGGGCTGGCCGATACCAGGTAGACGTGCGGCCGGACCGCCTCGGCGCCCTGGGCGGCGGGGCCCACGGCCAGGAAGAGCGCCTTCGGCTCTTCCTTGGGAGCGGCGAGGCCGATCAGGACGTACTCGGAGGTGGGCGCGGCCGAGATGTCGACGTGCAGGAGCTGACCGGCCCGCTGCGCCTCCTCCAGCCCCAGGCGCGCCCCGCGGCCCGTGGCGGTGTCGGGGTCGAGGAGGAGCCCCAGGGCGACCAGACGGTCGCCGGTCTTGGGACGGCGGACGGGCTGGACGGCGAAGGCCTGCCGGCCGAGACCGGCGAGCGCTCCCGCCGCCAGGAGGGACTTGAGGAGATCCCGCCGGGTGGTCATTGTTGCAAGGTATAGAGGTAGGCCGCGATGTCCTTGCCGTCCTGCTCGGTGACGCCGAGCTCGGGCATCGCGGTGCCCGGCTGGACCTCCTGCGGCTCGCGGATCCACTTGATCATGTTCTCCGGGGTGTTGGGGAGCTTGCCGGCGAGATAGGCGCGGCTGGCGATCCCCTCCAGCGACGGGCCGACCTGGCCGCGCGCCCCCTCCACCCCCGGAATGGTGTGGCAGGAGGAGCACCCGTACCGCCGGATGACGTCCTTGCCCCGCGACGGCTCGCCGCCGGTCATCTCCGCCGCCTTCTTCTCGATGGCCGACGGCCCGCCGTTGCTGTCACAGCCCGCCAGCGAGCCGGCCAGCGCGAGCGCCAGGGCCAGCCCCGCTCCGGCGAGCGCCTTCCGCGTCCTCTCAAGCTCCATGTCCCGTCCCTCCTTCGATCGTTCGCAGCAGCGCCTCGCTCCGGGTGTGGGCCACCCGGCGCTCCGCCTCCCCCAGCCAGGCCGCGAACAGGCCGAGCCCCAGGAAGATGAAGACGACTCCCGCGGGAATCCACATGATGAGCCCGGCGAGCTGCTGGTCCTCCAGCGGCGAGAGACCCCACCGGCTCGTCCGCGCCTGATAGATGGGATACCACAAACGGGGGGCGAAGGTCAGGAGGGCCCCCAGGATTCCGCTGTGCATCGAGGTGGCGAAGACGTAGACCACGGCCGCCCCATAGCCCAGACGGCCGAACCGCCCATGGATCAGCGCCCACCAGAAGAGGGCGGCGCTGAGGAAGAAGCTCAGGTGCTGGAGGGCGTGGATGAAATCGTCGTCGAGCGTCGCCTGATAGAGGCTCGGCAGGTGCCAGATCCAGAGCGCCAGGCCATGGAGCACGAACACGGTGAGGGGCGCGGTGAGCCGGCGCCAGAACGAGGCGAACCAGGGGGCCTGCGAGATCCGGCCCGCCTCCTCGCGCACGTCGCGCGGCAGGGCCCAGAGGAGCGGCGCGAGGGGCCGGCCGAGCACCATCAGCGGCGCGGCGACCAGGATCAGCACCTCGTGCTGGGCCATGTGGGCCGAGAAGAGGATGCCCCCCAGGGCGTCGAGAGGCGAGATCAGGGCCACGACGAGCGCCAGCCATCCGCCCGCGAAACAGGCCGCCTGCCACCGCTTGATCCCCTGCCCCACCCCCGCCCGTCGCCAGAGCCGGGCGAGGCCGGCGGCGTAGAGGCCGATCGAGAGGAGGAGGAGGAAAAGGGTTACGGGCTCCCAGCTCCACCAGGTGAGGACGGTCCCGGCGTCGAGGTGGTGGCCGGCGTGGAGGAACAGAAAGGCCATCAGTCACACACCCGCAACACCAGATTCGGCACCGCCTCCGCCAGGATCACCACCGCGAAGGAGACGCAGAGCCAGAACCCGGCCAAGGCCAGGAAACGCGCGCGCGACTCCCGGGGGTCCCCCCTCTCCGTCGACCCTTCCGGCTGCCGCTTCCACCGGCCGTGGGCGAGGAAGGCGCAGCCGAGCACGATCGCCAGCGTGCAGAGCGGCACCAGATAGAGGATCCAATGGCTCCTCGTCCAGCAGGCGGTGGGGGTGAGCATGTAGCTGAGCTGCTCGGTCAGGGCCCAGGCGATCGGGCCCGCCAGCACGGGAATCCAGAGGAGGACGTCGCTTCGCGCGGGGCGGTTCTCTTTGATCTCGTTGGTGCGGTCGGCCATGGTCAAAAACCTTTCAACCCGCCGTGGCGCCCAGCAGACCTGGGTCCAGGAAGAAGATGACGTAGAACGGCACCCAGCAGGCGACCACGAAGTACCAGTACATGCTGTTCAGGCGGAGGTCGTCCATGTGCTTGTCCTCCACCGGCCCCTTGGTGAGGAGGGTGATGAACAGCAGGTTCTCGCAGATGCCGGTGATGACGTGAATCGTGTGGAGCCCCACCGTTAACCACACCACCGAGCCGTAGGCGTGGCTGTCCCAGCGGAAGGTGAGGCCATGCAGGATCACGAACCGGATGATCAGAAAGGCCACCATCAGGACGGTCGCGACGATCAGCCAGAGGCGGATCGCCGCCAGGTCCTCCTTCTCCGCGGACCTCGCCGCGAAGTGCATGGGGATGATGCTGAGGAGCAGGATCACCAGGTTCGTGGTGGTGATCCCCACCCCCGGGTGGAGGGTCCCCGCCGGCGGCCAGAGGTTGGCGCCGCCGCGCAGGTAGAAGTAGCTCGCCGCCATGAGGGCGAACATCGTCCCCTCGATGCACATGATGCCCACCACCCCCCACCAGAGCGGGTCGCGCGTGCCGAAGGCGGTGGTGGGCAGCTCCGAGACGTCCAGCGCCGGCCGCTGTGTCATGACTTCTCCTTGAGGATCTTGTGCCCCTGGTCCCCCCGCGGCCAGAACCAGCCGACCAGCGAGATCGCGACCGGCACCGCGCCGATGGGCAGGCCCCAGGGGGTGAAGATGCCCACGATGAACGTGACGCCGACGCCGAGCGACAGGAAGAAGGGCCAGATCGTGGGCCCGGGCGAGACCTGCCGGTGGTCCGGATCGGCGTCCATCATGTTGGTGATCAGAAACTCCCGGCGGTCGCTGCGCAGGCCGGTGACGATCGGCTGGTCCTCCCGCATGTTCCAGAGGGCGGCGCGGGCGCCGACCGTCGGAATGAACTGGAAGTTGTAGGGCGGCGGCGGCGAGGTGGTCAGCCACTCCAGGGTGTCCGATCCCCAGGGGTCGTTCCCGGCCAGGGGACCGCTCACCCGGCTGGCGATCATGTTGATCACGAAGACCAGCACGCCCAGCCCGAGGATGAACGCGCCGACCGTGGACAGCATGTTCAGATCCCCCCACCCCGTCTCGGGCAGGTAGGTGTAGACCCGGCGCGGCATCCCCTGAAGCCCAAGGATGTGCTGGGGGAAAAACGTGATCTGAAAACCGAGGAACACCAGCCAGAACGAGAGCTTGCCCAGCGCCTCGGACGGCATCCGTCCCGTGATCTTCGGGTACCAGTAGAAGAGCCCGCCCAGCAGCGGGAAGACGGCGCCGCCGATCAGCACGTAATGGAGGTGGGCCACCACGAAGAAGGTGTCGTGCACCTGGAGGTCGAGCGGCACGGCGGCCAGCATCACCCCGGTCAGGCCACCAATCATGAAGGTGAAGAGGAAGCCGAAGACGTAGAGGAGCGGCGTCTGGAAGCGCAGCCTTCCCCCCCACAAGGTCGCCAGCCAGCAGAAGATCTGGACTCCGCTGGGGATGGCGATCATGATGCTCGCGGCGGTGAAGAAGCTCTGCCCCAACTGGGGCAGGCCGGTGGCGAACATGTGGTGCACCCAGAGGCCGAAGCCGATGAAGCCGGTCGCCACCAGCGAGAGGACGAGGGCCATATAGCCGAACACCTCGCGCCGGGTGAACGGGGCGAGAATCGAGGAGACGATCCCCGTGGCCGGGATGAAGATGATGTAGACCTCCGGGTGGCCGAAGAACCA
>JAICSG010000661.1 GCA_025937035.1 Thermoanaerobaculia bacterium
CTGCGGCGCGGCGGTCGACGTCAAGTCGGTGGTCAGCCGCTCCGGCTGGTCCGAGTTGCCGGGCCGCCGTGACATGGCCAAGCTCCAGTTTGGAAACTCTTACTGTCAGGTCGAAGGGACTTACGTGCCGGTGGCGGACATGAATCTCGCGCCCAACGACTGGGTCTATTTCTCCCATCACGTGCTGCTCTGGATGGACACCCAGGTCAAGGTCGGCGCCATGTCCCTCAAGGGGGCCTGGAAGCGGATGCTGGCCGGCATGCCGCTGATCATGACCCAGGCGGTGGGGCCGGGCCGCATCGCCTTCTCGCGCGACGCGCCGGGGGAGATGATCTCGCTGCCGCTCCAGGTGGGGCAGTCGGTCGACGTGCGCGAGCACCTCTTCATGGTGGCGACCGGGTCGGTGACCTACGACTGGTTTCAGTCCAACGTCTGGTTCACCACCAAGGAGGGGGACGAGCAGGAGACCCACTATCCGCTCGGCATGCTCCTCGACCGCTTCCAGGCTCCGCAGTATCCCGGGCTGTTGCTGCTCCACGCCGCGGGCAACGTCTTCGTGCGCAAGCTGGGACCGGGGGAGACGATCCTGGTCAAGCCGACCGCCTTCCTGTTCAAGGACGCCTCGGTGCGGATGCAGCTCCACATCGAGCGGCCGGCCGGCACCTGGCGCTCCTGGCGCTCGTGGGGGGACCGCTACCTCTGGGTGCGCCTCCACGGCCCGGGGCGGGTGGCAGTGCAGTCGGCCTACGACAAGTTGGAGGACAACGGCCGCAACATCATCAACCATTCGCCGGCCACGACGCGGCAGTGGTAGGGGGAGGGCCCGGGCACATCAATGCCCGGGTCCGCTGTCACTTCCGCGCGCCCAGCCGCGCCAGCATTTCGGAGAGCTCCTCGGGGCTGATGTAAAAGTGCTCGCATACACGGCCCCAGAGCATCGCGGTGGGCACGTTGCGATCGCCGCGCTCCTTCTGTGTCTGATACAGCACCGTCAAGACGATGCGCTCCCGGCGCGTCAGTCCGTCACGGACGTCGGGAATCTTGTCATTGCTCATGATTGTGTGAGCTTGGACATGCGAGATCTTAAGCCACCCCTCGCGGTCCGCCTGGGCATCAAGCAGATTCATCCCTGGGTGGGGAAATCCCACCCAGAGCTCACGACGCCAGCTTCTCCCGCCCCGCGCACACCCGGTTCCGCCCCTCCTCCTTGGCCTGGTAGAGGGCGAGATCGGCGGCCTCGATGAGCCCCTCGGGCGTCGCGCCGGTGGTGGGGAGCATGGCGGCGGCGCCGACGCTGGCGGTGAGGTGGCCGAGGGGGGCCCCGGCGTTGGGGATCGCCAGCGCCTCGATGCCGGCGCGCAGGCGCTCGGCCACCTGCAGGGCGCGGTCGAGGCCGAGGCCGGGGAGGAGGACCGCCAGCTCCTCGCCGCCATAGCGGGCCGCCAAGCCCCCATACGGCCGCACCGCCTCGGCCACGAATCCCGCCACCGACTGCAGGCAGAGGTCTCCGGCCAGATGGCCCTGAGTGTCGTTGAGCCGCTTGAAGAAGTCGAGGTCGAGCAGCAGGAAGGCGATCGACTGCCGGGTGTGGCTCCACTCCTCGGCGAGCGCCTGCTGGAGCCGCCGCCGGTTGGCGATGCCGGTCAGCTCGTCGCGCAGCGAGAGCTCCTCCAGCCGCGCGTTGGCCGCGGCGAGGTCGGAGTGGGCGCGCTGGAGCTTCTCGACCGTGTTGCGCAGCTCCACCGTCTGCTCGCTCACCCGCGCCTCAAGGTGCGCCGCCCGCTGGCGCAGGGCCCGGCCGCGGAGCCAGGCGTAGCCCCATATCCCCAGGAGCGCCGCCGCCACCCAGAGGGTGATCGCCCACCAGGTCTGATACCAGGGCTGGCGGACGTGGAAGGTCCAGCCGGTCTCGGGCCCCGTCTCGCCGTTGGGGCCCACGGTGCGCACGTGGAAGGCGTACTCGCCCGGCGGCAGGCGGGTGAGCTCGGCGAACGGCTCCGTGGTGGGCTCGCTCCAGTGAGCGTCGAGCGGGGCGAGGCGGGTCTGGAAGCGCAGGCCGGCGCGGTAGGAGACGGGGGCGAATTCGATCCGCAGGTGGCGCACGTAGGGAGGGAGCTCCACAGTCCCCGGCGAGGCCCCTGGCGCGCCGCCGAAGAGGAGCGCGTCGCTCGCCGCGAGGCGCGCCAGGCGCGGCGGCGGCAGCGAGGCGCCGCCGGCCTGGGCACCTCCCTCATAGCGGACGAGCCCGGCGTCAGTGGCCAGCCAGACCACGCCGTCCGGCTCCGCGAAGACGTTCTCGACTTCGCGGCCCGGCACCGCCGGGAGAGTCCTCGGCCGCGCCTCCCATCCCGTGCCGCGCCGCGGGAAGACCGTGACGGGATGGCTGTCCAGCCACAGGTTCCCCGCGGCGTCCTCGGTGGCGTTGTAGAAGTCCCCCGGGGGGCTCGCCGTGAGGTCCGGCTCCTGGACCAGCGCGCCGCGGGTCTCGTCGAGGCGCAGGATCCTGTGCTCCGTGATCACGAGCAGGCGGCCGGCGGCGGGGAAGACGTTGGTGGTGCCGCTCCCCAGGGCGCGGCGGCTCAGCGCCTTCAGCCCCGGCCCCGGTGAAACCCGGAGGCCCACCAGCCCATCGTGCTCCGTGCCGCACCAGAGGGTGCCGTCCCGTCCCTCCACCAGGGAGCGCACCGTGGAGGAGAACCTCTCCATCTTCCCCTCGTAACGCCAGCCGCCGGGCGTCCGCCGGAGGGCGGCCAGGCCGTCATCCTGGCCCATCCAGACGCGGTCCGGATCGGCCGCCGAACGGGCGAGCACGTACGTGGTGCCCAAAGTCTCCGTGCCGGCGATCAGCCGCGCGGTGGTGCCGCGGATCTGGAAGACGCCGGCCGCCGAGCCCAGGAGCAGGTCGCCGTCCACCGGCAGCAGGCTCCAGGCGCCGGGCGGCACCCCCGCCACCGGTAGAAAGCGGACGGGCGGCCCATTCTTCTCCTGGGAGGCTCCCGCGGTGGTGAACAGCCCTCCCGAGCCGCCGGCCCAGAGGGCGCCGTCGTGGCGCGCCACGGTATACGGCTGCCCCTGGAGCCCCGTGCGCCGGTCGAGCACGGACAGCGGGGAGGCGATCTCCAGCCGCGCCAGGCCGTTGTTGAGGGCGAGCCAGAGCGACCCTTCGCGGTCCGTCACCATGCCGGAGACGAAGTCGTCGGGCAGCCCCGCCGCCGAGTCGATCACCTGGTCGAGGGTGCCGTCGGGGCGCAGGAGGAGGAGGCCCCCCAGGATCGAGCCCAGGGCCCACCGGC
>JAICSG010000121.1 GCA_025937035.1 Thermoanaerobaculia bacterium
CTCCGGGCGGCAGATCGTCGAGATCCCCCCGCAGCTTCAGCCCGAAGGTGGAGAGCAGGTCCTGGAGCTCCTCCAGCCGCTCCGGGGACGGCGGGGTGTGGACGCGGTAGAGGGCCGGCACGCCCCGGCTCACCAGCTCGAGGGCCACCGCCTCGTTGGCGGCGATCATGAATTCCTCGATCAGACGGTGGGCGACGTTCCGCTGCCCGGGCTGGATGCCCACCATCTCGCCGTCGGTGTCGAGCACCACATCCCCTTCCGGAAGATCGAAATCGATCGACCCCCGCGCCATGCGGGCCGCGTTGAGGATCCGCATCAGCTCCCCCATCTCCAGCAGCGCCGGCAGGACCGGACCGTACTCGGCGGCGTCGGTTTCCTTCGGCTCCTCCAGCACCCGCCGCACCTCCGTGTAGGTGAGGCGGCGGGCGCTCTGGATCACCGTCTCGGCGAAGCGGCGGGCCTGCACCTGCCCCTGGCGGTCGATGTCCAGGAAGACCGACTGGGTCAGGCGGGGCACCCCGGGCCGCAGCGAGCAGAGGCCGTTCGACAGCCGCTCGGGGAGCATGGGGACCGCCCGCTCGGGGTAGTACACGCTGGTCCCCCGGCGGTAGGCCTCCAGATCCAGCTCGCGGCCGTCCTCCACATAATTGGACACGTCGGCGATGTGGACGCCGAGGCGGAACCGCCCGCCCGGCAAGCGCTCGATCGACACGGCATCATCAAAATCGCGGGCGCTCTCGCCGTCGATGGTGACGATCACCCGGTCTCTTAGATCCTCCCGCCCCGTCCAATCCTCCGGCCGGGGATCGGAGGGGAGGGCCATCGCCTCCTCCAGCACGGCGTCCGGGAAGTCCTCCGGAATCCCGTAGTGGCGCAGGATCACCAGCACGTCCACCCCGGGCTCCTCGATGTCGCCCAGCACCTCGACCAGCCGCCCCTGATGGGCTCGCCCCACCCGATCGACCGCCACCACCACATAGACGCCGTCGGGGACCTTCTCGGCCCCCTCGACCGGCAGGTCCAGCGAGAGCTTGGGATCGAAGGGGGTCAGCCAATGGATCCCCCGGTCGTCGGTCTCCAGGGTGCCGACCAGGGTGTCGAGATCCTGGCCCAGGACCTGGACGACGATCCCCTCCGGCGGCCGGTCGTCCCAGGGGCGGGCCTTCCCCAATTGCCGCACCACCACCCGGTCGCCGTCGATGGCCCGTTTCAAGTTGCGCTTGCGGACGAAGAAGGTGGGGTCCTCCCGCGGCCCGGGGCGGACCAGGGCATCCCCCTCCTCCAGCCGCTGGACGATGCCGACGCTCCAGCCGGTCTGGCCCGGGGCGTACCACCGCTCCTCCATCTCGATCGCCCGGCCGTCCCGCGCGAGGGCGGCGAGGGCCTGCTCCAGCTCCTCGGGGGTGGCGTCCACCCTCCTCTGAAGCTCCGATTTTTCCACCCCTCCCCGCCCGGCCTCGTCGAGCCGTTCGAGGATCTGCCGGCGAAGAATTCCGCCGCCTCCCGGAAACGAGATTGACATGTCCTCGGTTCTCTCCCTAGAATTCACCCGCCAGCGAAATTGGCGGAATTGGTAGACGCGCAAGTCTCAGAAGCTTGTGGCCGAAAGGTCGTGGGGGTTCGAGTCCCCCCTTTCGCACCAACCCTCTCCCTCCCCCAGCCAGACGAAGCTTATACGATCCTCCTCCTGGAGTCCGTCCGGTTGTAATCCTTACGTCAGCTCCGCGTGCTCGCGCACGTATTCGACCACGTCCGGGTCCTCGAACCCCGGGACCTGGCGCAGCTCCCCCCAGTTGGCGAGAGGACCGTTCTGCTCGCGGTACATCAGGAGGGCTTCCGCCCGCTCGCGGCCGATGCCGGGGACGCCCGCGAGATCTTCCAGGCTCGCGTTGTTGAGGTTGACCGTGGTGGATTTGTCCAGCAGGTGCCTGGCCATGAAGTGACCTCCTTGAACGACGGCGCGCGCCCCAAGCGCGCGGTTTTGACCGCTTGAGATTGCAGAGGAGGTGCCAGTCCGGCGCGCCGCGAGTCTTCAGCCGGCGGCCCGGCGCGAGGCGGTCTGGCGCAGGGGGACGACCGCCTCGAGCCCCGCCGCGGCCCGGAGAGTGGTCCAGGGGAGCCCCCGGAGGAGCTCGCGGAAGCGGTCCTGGAATCCCAGCCGGCCGGTCTCGTGGATGAACCTGGCGAGGCCGGTCAGCGAGCCGGGGGTCGGCCGGCCCGAGACCTCCCAGGGGTGGACCACGGCGACCGGCATCCCCCCGTCGTCCGCATGGTCCAGCGCCGCGCGGACCAGACGGTCGGGATTGACCAGCCGGCCCGTCCAACTCCCGGCGGGCAGGCGCAGGGGGCCGCCGAAGGTGAGGGGCGGCAGCTCGAGGAGGTCCGGCTGCTTGCCGCCGTCCCAACGCAGGCGGGAGGCGAAGCGGGGATTGCCCGGCCGGCCGGCGAGCGGGCAAGGGGTGAGCGAGCTGTCGTAGAGGAAACCGGCCTCGGCCACCACCGGCAGCCGGCAGTTGCCGAGGCTGCGCAGGGACCATTCGGGGGCCCGGAAGCCGAGCACCGGCTCGCCCAGGAGGTCTTCCAGGATCTCCTTGGAGCGCTCGACATCCGTCTGAAAGGCCTTCACGGAACGCTCGCAGGCCCGCAGATGGACGTAGCCGTGGCTGGCCACCTCGTGGCCGGCGGCGGCGATCTCACGGATCCGCCGGGGGAGGCGCTCGGCCACCTCACCGAGCACGAAGAAGGTCGCCGAGCACCGGGCCTCGGCCAGCATGTCGAGAAGCTCGGGGAGGAGCCAGTCCAGCTCCTCGGAAAGGGGGGGACGGTCTTCCGGATGGACGTAGTCCGGAACCAGACAGGTGTGATACCACTCCTCGACGTCGACGGTCAGGGCGTATCCGAACGGCCCTCTGAGTCGTATCACCCTCGGAGCTTCAGACGCCATCCAGTCCTCCCCTGTTCGATACGGCACGGCGCACCGTCCCGGGATGCCTTCCGGGGGCCTGAGCTGCCTCCATGTTACATGCAGGCAACGTGCCTGGAACAGGAGTATTACGGCCCTTCGTAAGCTTACGGCGCCCTGTAAGAGACGAGGTGTTGTAACCTTACGATGGACCCGCGGAAGGAGATCCGATGGCGCAGCCCCATCCAAGGCCCTCCCTGAGCCCGGAGGAGTACCTGGCGATCGATCGCCAGGCCGAGATACGGAGCGAGTACCTCGACGGCGAGATGTTCGCGATGGCAGGCGGGAGCCGCGCGCACAACCTCATCGTGACCAACCTCGTCCGCGAGCTCAGCCTTCATCTGAAGAAACGCCCCTGTGAGGTCTACTCGGGCGACCAGCGGGTTCGTGTCCCGGAGATCGACTATACCTATCCTGACGTAGTCGTGGCCTGCGGCGAGCCGCGCTTCGAGGACGAGCACCTCGACACCCTCCTCAACCCGGTCCTGATCGTCGAGGTCCTCTCCCCAACGACCGAGGCCTACGATCGTGGAAAGAAGTTTCAGCTCTCGCAGGAAATCGAGTCCCTGGCCGAGTACATCCTCGTCGCCCAGGACCGCCCCCGGGTCGAGCGGTTCCTCCGGCAGGACGGGAACCAGTGGCTGCTCACCACGACCACGGGTCTTGAGTCGGCGGTCTCCCTGAGCTCGATCCAGTGCACGCTGGCTCTGGCGGAGGTCTACGACAAGGTGGAGATCGGATAAGGTCGGGGGATTCTAGCCCCTTCCCCCCACCTTGTATCCCGCCTGAGCTTGTGACAAGCTTCACGAGCGCGGCGCCCGTCCTGGAGCGTGGGCCTTGCCCTGCCAGGGCGCATCCTTCCGTGCCCTGATCAACAGGAGGAACACCTTGCCGGAGCAGTACTATCCAGTCCTGCTGGCTTTGGGGATCTCGATCGCGCTGGGCGTCGTCATCCTCATCGCCTCGTACCTGCTCGCTCTCTTCGTGGGCAACCAGCGCGGCGGCCTGATCAAGCGGACCACCGTCGAGTCGGGCATGCCCCTGATGGACATCTCCCACAAGCGGATCTCGGTCGCCTTCTTCCTGGTGGCGATCGACTTCATCGTTTTCGACCTGGAAGCCGCCTTCCTCTATCCCTGGTCGCTGATCCTGCGCGACCACGGCTGGCAGCTCTTCTGGGCGGTGATGGTCTTCATCTTCCTGATCCTGGTCGGGTATGCCTACGTCTGGCTCAAGGGCGGCCTCGACCTTTCGCTGCCCGCGCGCGAGCGTGGGCCGGTGAGGTTGCAGCTGTGAGCGTCCACGAGCCCGCGTCGATGAAACCCTCCGGGCCGCAGCAGCGCGGCGGCGGCTTCTCCCAGGCCGCCCTCGACGAGATCAACGCGCTGCGCCCCCGCTACCCCACCACCGAGGCGCTGCTCCTCCCCGTGCTCCACATCGCCCAGCGCGAGTGGGGGGGCTGGCTGCCCGACGAGGCCATCGCGGCCGTGGCGGCGGAGCTCGAGCTGCCGGTCGCCAAGGTCTACGGCGTCGTCACCTTTTACGACCTCTACCCCCAGAAGCCGGTCGGCCGGCACCGCATCCGCGTCTGCACCAACCTCTCCTGCCAGCTCCGCGGCTCGGAGGAGATCATGGAGACCCTCCACCAGGAGCTGGGCGTGGGCGAGGACGAGATCACGCCGGACGGCCGCTGCTCCTACGTCCACTTCGAGTGCCTGGGCTCCTGCGACACGGCGCCGATGATGATGGTGGACGACGAATACCACGAGAACCTCACCCCCAACCGGGTGCGGCAGATTCTGAAAGGGCTGAAGTGATGGCCTTCGAACGCGTGTTGACCCGCAACGTCGGCAAGCCCGAGGCGCTGACCTACAAGGGGTACCGGCAGCTCGGCGGCTACGAGGGGCTCGCCAAGGCGCTCAAGATGGAGCCCGACGCGATCATCGACGAGGTGAAGAAGTCGGGGCTGCGCGGGCGCGGCGGGGCGGGCTTCTCGGCCGGCCTCAAGTGGAGCTTCATCCCCAAGGGGAAGGACAAGCCCAAGTACCTCGTCTGCAACGCCGACGAATCCGAGCCGGGCACCTTCAAGGACCGGCTGCTGATGGAGTTCGACCCCCACCAGCTCATCGAGGGGTGCGCCATCTGCTGCTGGGCGGTGCAGGCCAATACCACCTACATCTACATTCGCGGCGAGTACACCAAGGCCGCCGCGATCCTCGAGCAGGCGATCAAGGAGGCCTACGACGCCGGGGTCCTGGGCGACAGCGTGATGGGCTCGGGCTTCAAGCTGAACATGTATGTCCACCGCGGCGCGGGGGCCTACATCTGCGGCGAGGAGACCGGCATGCTGGAGTCGCTGGAGGGCAAGCGCGGCCAGCCGCGCGTCAAGCCCCCCTTCCCCGCCGTGGTCGGCGCCTTCGGCGCTCCCACCGTGATCAACAACGTCGAGACGCTGTGCAACGTGCCGCACATCATCGAGCGCGGCGCCGACTGGTTCAAGGCGATCGGCACCGACGAGAAGAACACCGGCCCCAAGCTCTACGCCATCTCGGGCCACGTCGAGCGCCCCGGCACCTACGAGTATCCGATCGGCATCACCTTCCGCGAGATGCTGGAGGGGTGCGGGGGCATGCTGAAGGGTCGGCCGCTCAAGGCGTTCATCCCGGGAGGCGCCTCGGCGCCGATCCTCAAGGCGGACCAGATCGACATCAAGATGGACTTCGACACGGTGGCCAAGGCGGGCTCGATGCTCGGATCGGCGGCGGTGATCGTGATGGACGACACCACCTGTATGGTGCGCTCGGTGGCGCGCCTGGCGAAGTTCTTCAACCACGAGTCGTGCGGCCAGTGCACGCCGTGCCGTGAGGGGACGAACTGGATGGAGCTGATGCTCAAGCGGATCGAGCACGGCGAGGGGACCGAGCGCGACGGCCAGGTCCTGCTCTCGATCTGCGGCCACATCGGCGGCAACTCGCTCTGCGCCCTCGGGGACGCGGCGATCGGTCCGGTGCAGTCGCTCGTCAAGGGCTTCCAGGACGAGATCGACCGCCACATCCGGGAGAAGGCCTGCCCCTTCCCTCACCGGCGCTATTTTGAAAACTGATGAGAACGGAGCGTACGAAGTGCCCAAGGTAACGATCAACGGACGCACCGTGGAGGTGGAGGCGGGCACCAACCTGGTGGACGCCGCCATCAAGGTCGGCGTCCAGATCCCCCACTACTGCTATCACCCGCGCCTGTCGGTTGTGGGCCAGTGCCGCATGTGCCTGGTCAAGATCGACGGCATGCCGAAGCTGCAGGCGGGGTGCTCCACCCAGGTCATGAAGGACGGCATGGTGGTCCACACCGACGTGCCCGAGGTCGAGGAGGCGCAGCGGGGGATGATGGAGTTCTTCCTCATCAATCACCCGCTCGACTGCCCGATCTGCGACCAGGCGGGCGAGTGCGGCCTCCAGGACTACTCCTTCAAGCACGGTGTGGCCTACTCGCGCTTCCAGTACGAGGACAAGCGGACCTACCCCGGCCGCGAGCGCATCCCGCTGGGCGCCAACGTCCTGCTCAACATGAACCGGTGCATCCAGTGCACCCGCTGCGTGCGCTTCACCGAGGAGGTGGCGGGGACGGGCGAGCTCGGCTTCTTCAACCGCGGCGCCCGCGCCGAGATCGGCACCTTCCCCGGCAAGGAGCTCAACAACCCGCTCGCCACCTGCGTGGTGGACGTCTGCCCGGTGGGCGCCCTGACCTCGACCCGCTTCCGTTTCGCCGAGCGCGTCTGGTACCTCGACAAGAAGCCGTCGATCTGTACCGGCTGCGAGGTCGGGTGCAACATCACCATGGAGCACCGGCGGGGCGACATCAAGCGCTACAAGCCGCGGTTCAACGTCGAGGTCAACGACTACTGGATGTGCGATTACGGCCGCTCCACCTTCGAGCGCTACAAGCTCACCCCCCGGCTCACCGCGCCCCGCCTGCGCGCCGCCGGGAGCAACGGGAACGGCCACGGATACACCTTCACGAGCTGGCAGACCGCGCTCGACACCGTCCACCGCCGGATTCAGGAGGCTGAAGGCCAAGGCGAGATCGCCATCCTCGGCTCGGGCTTCCTCACCTGCGAGGAGGCCTACCTCTTCGCCAAGCTGGCCGAGGGAGCGGGCACGGCGCAGCGGCCGGTCCCGGTCGACCTCGGCCCCGAGTGGAAGATCCCGCGCCACCAGCGCCCCCCCATCAAAGGTCGCGAGCAGGCCCCGAACCGGCGCGGCGCGGAGCTGGCCGGCCTCGGCGGCTCGGCCGAGGACCTCCTGCTGGGCGACGCCGCCTCCCGCTGCGCGGTGCTGATCGTCGCCGACAGCGACTTCGGCCAGGCGGCCTACTCGGCCGAGGCGGTGGCGAAGCTCCGCCAGGCCAAATTCCTGGTCGTCTTCGGCTGGGCCGACTCGCCGCTGGCGCAGGCCGCGGACGTGGCCCTGCCGGTGGCCCATCACGGGGAAAAGGACGGCACCTTCGTGAACGTCGAATACCGGGTGCAGCGCTTCGAGCGGGCCTTCCCGCCGCCGGGCCAGACGCGGCCGGCGGTCGAGGCGCTGGGCGACCTCCTCTCCCGCTTCGAGGAGGGGTGGAGCAACCTCACGCCGGGCAAGGTGTTCGACCGGCTGGCGGGTGAGATCCCGGCCTTCGCCGGCCTCCACTGGCACGACCTGCCGGCCACCGGCGCGGCGCTCAACGTCTCCGGAGCGGCCCACAATCTTTCGGATCAGGCCGCCGAGGCGGCGTCGGAGGCTTCCTCGTGAATCCCGAGCTGGTCGCCACCCTCGTCAAGTACGCGGTGATGTTCGCCGTGTTCATCAACGTCGCGCCGATCATGGTCTGGGTCGAGCGGCGGGGAGCCGGCCTCATCCAGGACCGCCCCGGCCCGAACCGGGTGGGGCCGTTCGGCCTCTTCCAGCCGCTGGCGGACGCCCTCAAGTTCATGTTCAAGGAGGACGTCACCCCGACCCTGGTCGACAAGCCGCTCTACCTGCTGGCCCCCGTGCTGGCCTTGATGCCGGCCTTCACCACCCTGGTGCTGATCCCCTTCGGGCCGGAGATCACGGTGGCGGGATGGTCCGGCCCGCTGGTGGTGACCAACGCCGACACGGGCGTGCTGCTCTTCCTGGCCATCTCCAGCCTCGGCGTCTATTCGCTGGTAATGGCCGGCTACGCCTCCAACAACAAGTTCTCGCTGCTCGGCGCGATCCGCGCCTCGGCGCAGCTCATCAGCTACGAGCTGGCGCTGACCATCTCGGTGCTCGCGGTGCTGATCCCGGTGAATTCCTTCCGCCTCACCGACGTGGTCGCCTACCAGCAGGCGCACCATATTTGGAATTGCATCCCGCAGATCCTCGGCTGCCTGGTCTTCCTGATCGCCGCCTTCGCGGAGACCAACCGGCTGCCGTTCGACCTGCCGGAGGCGGAGTCGGAGCTGATCGCCGGCTTCCACACCGAGTACGGCGCCATGCGCTTCGCCCTCTTCTTCCAGGGCGAATACTCGAACATGGCGGCCCTCTCGGCCCTCGGCGCCACGCTCTTCTTCGGCGGCTGGAGCCTGCCGTTCATCCACTACCCCAACAACCTGCTGGGCGGAGTGCTCGGGCTGCTCACGCTGGTGGCGAAGATCGCCATCGCCATGGCCGTGTTCGTCTGGGTGCGCTGGACCTTCCCGCGGTTCCGCTACGACCAGCTCATGCGGCTGGGGTGGAAATTCCTGCTGCCGCTCTCCATCGTGAACCTGATCTTGGTCGCCGCGATGACGCTCGCGGGCTGGCTGTAGAAACCCTGGGAGGGGCTTGCCACCGATGGAAACCCTGATCTTTCTTCTCTTCGCCGCGCTGGCCATCGGGTCGGCCATCACGGTGGTGGTGCACCGGAGCCCCATCTATGCCACGCTGA
>JAICSG010000342.1 GCA_025937035.1 Thermoanaerobaculia bacterium
CGGGTGTCCTCGGGAGAGATCTTGGAGAACGATACCACGCCCTCTCAGGAGGGCTGGAAGGCGCGCGGGAGCTCGTCGTGCGTCCGGCCATCGAGCGTCCGTCCGGCCTTCGACTTCTGCCGTCCTCCCCACTGCTTGAAGAAGAAGGGGACGTCCGCCCGCCGGCAGTGATCCCGGATCTCGCGGACCCAGGCCGCGTCCACGGGACGGGCGCCGTGGCCGCTCTCGCCGCCCACGATCACCCAGTGGATCCCGGAGAGGTCGAAAGGGCCGAGCGATTCGAGGAGGGGCTCGACCGAGAGGAAACGGACGGCCGCCGGAGCGGCGCGGAGGTGGTCCACCCGCGGCAACCCCTGCTTGCGGTTCTCCACGCTGACCCCCCACCAGATGTGCGGCTGCTCCGCCGTGTTCCGGAGCTTGGAGCCCAGCAGGTCGCGCATGCGCTCGGAGCGCTTGGTGAGGACCTGATAGGTGTGCCAGCTCGCGAGCCGCATGACCCGAGCGACCTCCAGGATGTACTCGTCCGGCACGTCCTCATGGAACAGGTCGCTCATCGAATTCACGAAGATCCGGCGGGGGCTGCGCCAGTCGAGGGGCTGGGTGAGCTTCCCGGGGATCAGCCGGAGATCGAACCCCTGCTCGTAGGGGTGGCCCGGCACGCCCCGGAAGCGCTCGGCGAACGTCTCGGCATAGCAGTGGGCGCAGCCGGCCGTGATCTTGGTGCAGCCCCGGACCGGATTCCAGGTCGCGTCGGTCCATTCGATGCTCGAGTGGTCGCTCATGGCGTCCGCTCCAACAAGGGCGGGCTCGCCTTCCTTCCCCCGTCATGCTCGGCGTAAGGTTCCTGCCGTACTCTATGCTTTACCGGTACGGAATTCCGGAAATGAGGAGCGCTGTTTGACCGAGCTAATGGACGATCGCCTGAATCGGGAACGAGAGCTGGCCGACGGCTTCGCGGCCTCCTGGCAGGAGATCACCGACCGCAAGCGCCAGGAGGAGCGGTTGACCCACTCGCAAGGAGAGCTGCGCGAGAGCGAGGAGTGGTTCCGCCTGATCGCCGACTCGATCCCCCACATGGTCTGGTCGGCCAGGGGGGACGGCGGCACCGACTACTACAACAGCCGGTTCCTCGACTATCTCGGGGTCACCCCGGAGCAGATGGGCGAGTGGACCTGGCTGAGCACCCTGCACCCGGACGACGCGGAGAAGGCCCGGGAGGCCTGGCGCAAGGCGTATGAGAACGGCGAGGAGTATCAGATCGAGTACCGCATCCGCCGGGCCTCCGACGGCCGCTATCGCTGGCATCTGGGGCGCGCCGTCCCCCTGCGGGACCCCCACGGGAAGATCCTGCGCTGGTTCGGCACCTGCACCGACATCGACGAGCAGAAGCGGGCCCGCGAGGATCTCCGCGAGTCCGAGCTGTTCTTCCGCCAGATGATCGACAGCCTCCCCGCCCTGGCCTGGGCCACCGGCCCGGACGGCTACTGCGATCTCCTGAGCCGCCCCTGGATCGACTACTCAGGGATTCCCGAGGCGGAGCAGCACGGCGACGGCTGGCTCCAGCTGGTCCATGCGGACGACCGGGAGCGGGTCTTCCAGGTCTGGCGCGAGGCGGTGGAGGACCGTGGGGCCTACGCCCTGGAGTACCGGCTCCGCCGCCACGACGGGGTCTACCGCTGGTTCAAGGCCCAGGGTCGGCCGATCCGCGACGAGCAGGGCCGCATCGTCCGCTGGTTCGGGATCTCCACCGACATCGAGGACCAGAAGAAGACCGAGCGGGATCTCCACGAGGCGCGCGGCGCCGCCGAGGAGGCCAGCCGCGCCAAGGACCAGTTCCTCGCCGTCCTCAGCCACGAGCTGCGCACCCCCCTCACCCCCGTGCTCACCGTGGCGCAGATGCTGGAGGCCGACCCGGGGCTGGGCCCCAAGCAGCGGGAGTGGATGGAGATGATCCGCCGCAACGTCGAGCTGGAGACCCGCCTGATCGACGACCTGCTCGACCACACGCGGATCAGCCGCGGCAAGGTCGAGCTCCACCTGTCTCCCACCGACCTGCACGGCAGGATCCTCCAGACCCTCGCCATCTGCGAGAGCGACGCCCGCGGCAAGCGGATCGAGCTGGTGACCGACCTCCGCGCCACCCGCTCCTGGCTCCAGGCCGATCCCGCCCGCCTCCAGCAGGTGCTGTGGAACCTGGTGAAGAACGGCGTCAAGTTCACCCCCGAGGGGGGGAGGGTGACCGTCCAGACCGCCGACTCCGAGGATGGCGGGGTGGTGATCGAGGTGCGGGACACCGGCGTGGGCATCGACCCGGAGCGGCTGCCACGGGTCTTCGACGCCTTCGAGCAGGGGGGGCGCGAGGTGACGCGGATGTTTGGCGGCCTGGGGCTGGGGCTCGCCATCAGCAAGGGTCTGGTCGAGCTGCATGGCGGGATGCTGACCGCCGCCAGCGACGGGAGGGACCGGGGGGCCGTCTTCACCCTCCGGATGCCCGCCTCGGCGGTGGCGACCCCGGAGCCGGCGAGCGGCGTGGCGCCGGACCGGGAGGCGGGCCCGCGCCCCGGCCGCCGGGTCCTGCTCGTCGAGGACCATCCGGACACCCTGGCCGCCATGGCGCAGCTCCTGGAGCTGTTCGGCTATACCGTGCGCACGGCCGACAGCGTGGCCTCGGCGCTGCAGGCCGCGGAGGGGGAACGGATCGACGTGGTGGTGAGCGACATCGGTCTCCCCGACGGCAGCGGCCTGGACCTCATGCGCCAGCTCCTCGCCCGCCAGCCGGTGCGGGGGATCGCCCTCAGCGGCTTCGGCATGGAGGAGGACCTGCGGAAGAGCCGGGAGGCGGGTTTCGAGGAGCACCTCACCAAGCCGGTCGACTTCGCGCAGCTCCAGCGGGTGCTCGCCCGCGTGATCGCGCCGGTCTAGGACCGGCGTGGTCCGCCGTTCATCCAAAGTCTTTCATCGGCCGTAACGGCTATCGACAGCGCGGCGAGACGGCGCCGATCGCCAGGCTGCCAGGCGCGAGAGATTCCCTTCAACCCAGAAGAACGCAGGGGAGACCCTGAAGGAGGTTCCATGAAAACCTTTCTGACGCGATTCGTGTGCCTTTCGTTCCTCTTGCTTCTCGCCGGACAGGCGAAGGCGGTGACCTACAACCGGCTGCTCCAGTGCGACGGTCCGAGCGATCCCAGCCTGCAGGATGTCGGGGCGCTGGAGGTGCAGCGTCCGGAGGATCCGCGGCTCTACCGCCTGCCGCGCATCATCCTCCGCTACAAGAACGGCACCCGGCAGACCTTCAACGTGCGCTCGGCGAGCTGGTTCTATTCTCCAAACCCGCTCAGCCCGAGCGACCTGGTGATCACCACCTTCAACGCCGACAACGTGGTCGTCGGACAGAACCCCTTCTCGCTGCAATTCGAGATGCGCTCGAACGGCTCCTTCCAGCCGCTGAGCGGCAAGATCAACAGCACGATCACGTTCCGCACCTGTGGCGTGGAGTCCACCTCCGCCTACTACTGGACGGCGAGCAGCATGACGCGCACCGAGGCCTTCGCCTGCCCCGCGACCGGAAAGCCGGCCGGGTGCCCGGGGGTCGGGACGAACTGAGGTGTGCCGCCGGGCGCCGGCGGGTTGCCGGCGTCCGGAGTCTCCCGTCTCACTTGCGGGCCCAGAAGTCTTTGCCAAACTTCTCGGCCAGCGTCTTGCTCATCCCCTCGCGGCGGATCCACTTCTTGACCCACCAGTCGGGATCGTAGGGCTCGTCGATGTCCGGGATGGGCTTCCCGAGACCCGGAAGGTCGTCGAATTGCCCCTCCTCGATGGCTTCGCGGATACGGTTCTCCGCCACGACCTGGATGGCCCGGCGGGACATGCGATTCTGACTCATGGGGGAATTATGTCGGATGGAGAGCCGAAAATTCCTGAGCTCCTTGGGAGGAGGGCGCCCCGCGAGATTTTCCCGCGGGGGCTCAAGGGGGAGCACTGCCGCTGAGATCTTTAGGACGGGTCGTCGAAACGCTCCTCCAACTCAGATGTCAGAGTTAACACGTGCACGTGCACTGGACAAAAGTAGACCCCCCCGCACAACCCTGACAGAACGAGTTTGCGCTGCACGCGCAGTCCGTGTCCTGAATTTGATTCCAGCATGTAACGTCCGTACCGGTACCGCCTGCTACTTTCTTCAAGTTACCGCGCTGAAGGTTGCCAATCGTTTCTCGACTCAGGGTCAGTTTCCTCACAGATTTTTTCATAGTTACCTCCTCTTATGCCTATTATCATTATCCAGCAACGAATGCCAAGTATTTAGCCCAACTTCGGCGGGTCCACGCCAAGAAGTGGCAAGAACGCCGTCCGGCCGCCGTTCCAGTAGACTTCTACCATGACCCACAAGATCGCCGTGCTCTTCGCGCTCCTCCCTACCCTGGCTCTGGCGCAGCCGCCTGCCTCCGAGGTGGCGATCAACGCCGAGCCGCACCATCATCTCGCCTTGGAGAACGCCTGGGTCCGGGCATACCAGGTCGAGGTCGCCCCCCACGCCGCGACCCTGATGCACCGGCACGGGCCCGACTATGTCTTCGTCACCCTCGGGGCGGCGGAGATCGAGAACGACGTCGCCGGCAAGCCCCCGGTCTCCCTGAAGCTCCAGGACGGCGAGACCCGCTTCACCGCGGGGAGCTTCGCCCACATCGCGAAGAACCTCGGGGACACCCCCTTCCGCAACGTGACCGTCGAGCTCCTCCAGCCGGGTCCCGCGACGGCCGCGGGCGGCGACGAGAAGCCGCGCCAGGTCGGCGGAGCGACGATTACCCCCCTGTTCACCAAGGACGGCGTGCGGGTCTCGGACGTCCACCTGAAGGCGGGTGGCGCCATCCCCAGGCACCACCACAACGGTCCCCACCTGCTGGTGGCCGTCACCGACCTCAACCTGCGCAACGAGACCGAGGGGCAGGCGGCCGTGACCCGCACGCTCAAGGCCGGCGAGGTCGCCTGGATCCCCGGCGGGATCACCCACACCCTGACGAACGTCGCGCCGGGGGAGGCGCGGCTGATCACGCTGGAATTCCTGGGGGAGGGGGCGAGGTAGAGCGCTTTTGGCGGTGCCCCCTGGGGGAGGCCTGCGGGGGGAGCGAGTACGCCCAATCATCGTCGTCCTTGACAGACGGGAGCTGCTCTCGCCTTTTCTCCTCGAGTTCCTTCTGTTGCACCCGCTTGCCATAGAGGAACGGGACGACGA
>JAICSG010000496.1 GCA_025937035.1 Thermoanaerobaculia bacterium
ATCCGTATTGAGGCCCCTCTGGTGGCATCCGCCCCCGACTCGTTGCATAATCCAGCTCAAGAAAATTGAGGAGACCCTTGTGTCTCGGAGATTCGTCTTCGGTTTGACCTTGAAAGGGGGTAAGAGAATGGGCAGAGGCACGCGTCTCGCGCTGGCCCTGGTGGCCGCGTGGTTGCTGGCGATGGTGGCCCTACCGGTCTGCGCGCAGCAGCAGACGGGCGACCTGTACGGCACCGTGACCGACGAACAGAAGCAGCCGCTCCCCGGGGTGACCATCACCCTCACCGGCGTGGGGGCTCCCCAGGTGCAGCAGAGCGACGAGAAGGGGCAGTTCCGGTTCCTCAACCTGTACCCCGGAGCCTACTCCCTGAAGGCCGAGCTGGAGGGGTTCTCCACCATCGAGCGCCCGGACCTGACCATCAAGCTCGGCGGCAAGGCGAGCATCGAGATCACTCTCACCGGCGCGGTCAAGGACGTCATCACGGTCACCGGCGAGGCGCCGCTCCTGGACGAGCGGCGGGTCACTCAGGGGACCAACGTTTCGACGGTGGAGCTCGACAAGGTGCCGACCGCCCGTGACCCCTGGTCGCTGCTCAGCCAGGCGCCGGGCGTGCTCGTCGACCGCATCAACGTCGGCGGCAACGAGAGCGGCCAGCAGTCGAACTTCCTGGGGGTGGGGTCGGGCTCGCGCGACAACACCTTCGCGGTGGACGGCGTGATCCTCACCGACATGAACGCGGTCGGCGGCTCGGCCACCTACTTCGACTTCGGGGCCTTCGAGGAGGTCCAGTTCACGGTGTCGAGCGCCGACGTCACGGTCCAGACCTCGGGCGTGACCATCAACCAGGTGACCAAGCGCGGCACCAACGAGTGGCGGGGCAACGCCCGCTACCTGGACACCGACGGCAGCCTGCAGGCCAAGCCGGCCCTGCCGGACGGTAACAAGATCAAGTCGGTGGAGGAATATGGCGCCGACATCGGCGGGCCGATCCTCCGGGACCACCTGTGGATCTGGGGCGCCTACGGCGTCAGCGACATCCGCAACATCGCCCAGGGCGGCCAGCTCGACAAGACCAAGCTGGAGGACTACAACTTCAAGCTCAACTTCCAGACCGGGCCGAGCAACTCGGGCGTCCTCCACTACTGGACGAACAACAAGCTCAAGGAGGGGCGCGGCGCGGGCCCCGACCGCTCTCCCGCGGCCACCCACGACCAGACCACGCCGCAGGACATCTACAAGGTCGAGGATACCCTCATCGCCTCCTCCAACTGGACGCTCACCGGCCTCTGGTCGCGCGACACGGGCAAGTTCACCCTCTCCCCCGAGGGCGGCCTCACGCCGTTCGCCTACATCGACGCCGACGGCGTTTACCAGGGCACCGACTACGACTTCAAGCAGGACGCCACGATCGACCAGGAGCGGCTCGATACGAGCTACTTCTTCAACACCGGCGCCGCCGGCCACGAGCTGAAGTTCGGCGGCAGCTTCCGCGAGCAGGAGAACCACTCCGGCACCGTCTGGCCGCATGGCAACCGGGTCTTCTCGGGCGATTACATCGGGTTGGAGGACGACCTGGCGCTGGTCGAGTTCTTCCGCAACCGGACGGTCAACATCCGCTCGGACTACGGCGCGGCCTGGTTGCAGGACACGATCACCCTGAACCGGCTGACGGCCAACATCGGCGTGCGCTACGACCGCCAGTACCTGAAGAACCTCCCGGCCTCCGATCCGGGCCAGGCGGCGGCGCAGGGCCTGCTGCCCCCCCTCGACTTCAAGGGGAACAACGCCGGCGGGTTCACCTGGAACACCGTGGAGCCCCGCCTCGGCATCACCTACGCCCTGGGGAACAACCGCCAGACCCGCTGCGCGGCACTTTCTCGCGCTACGCCGAGCAACTCGGCCAGCTCCCTCTGGCCACCCGCGTCAACCCGCTCGGCTACAGCTACGCCTACTTCTACTTCGAGGATGCCAACCACAACCTGATCCTCGACCCCGGCGAGGTGGGCTCGCTGCAGTTCGCCTACACCTACAACATCGATCCGGCCAACCCGGGCTCGCTGGTCACCCCCAGCATCAACGACCGCAATCTCGGGCCGACGCTGACCGACGAGGTCACCTTCGGCATCGATCAGGGGTTCGGCGCCGACTTCGCGATGGGGCTGACCCTGACCTACCGCAACATCCACGACATCCCCGAGGCGCGGTACTTCGTCATCGACGAGTCGGGGAATACGCGCCTGGCCACCCGGGACGACTGGGTGCAGGCCGGCACGGTGACCGCCACGCTGCCGGACGGCCGGACGGTGACCAAACCCTACTACGATCTGCGGGACGGGCTCACCCCCACCGGCGGCACCCTCTACACGAACGGCGACCGGAAACAGCGCTACCTGGGAGGGACCCTCAGCTTCACCAAGCGGCTCGCCAACCGCTGGAGCGCCCGGGGGCACTTCACCTACAACGACTGGAAGTGGCAGATCGGCCCCCAGTACCGGAAGTATGACGATCCCACCGACACGGTCACCGACCTGACGGGGTTCGCGGACGAGAACAGCCCCTACTACGAGAGGTCGGGAGGCAACAAGGCGGACGTCTTCACCGGCTCCCGCTGGTCGTTCAACCTCAACGGGATCTACCAGATCGCGCCGGACCGCCCCTGGGGGTTCAACGTCGCCGCCAACGTCACCGGCCGTGAGGGGTACATCACGCCCCCCTACATCCGGAAGGCCGGCGCGGTGGGCAGCCGCAACGTCCAGCTCGCGGCGATCGACGAGTTCCGCAATCCCAACGTCTACGTGCTCGACGGCCGGATCGACAAGGACTTCCACTTCAACGACCTCAACCTCACGTTGAGCGTCGACGGCTTCAACCTGCTGAACCGGAACTACATCCTGCAGCGGGATCGCAACGCCAACTCGGGCCGCTTCTTCCAGCCCAACGAGGAGCTGAGCCCGCGGGTCTTCCGCATCGGCGCGACCCTGCGGTTCCGGTAGGCAGACCCTCACCCCTGCCCCTCTCCCGGCCCTGGGAGAGGGGTTTCTCCGCCCTCAGGAAATTCGCTCTCCCCTCAAATTGTTTTCGGCCTTTGACGGGACAGGACGTACAATAGCCACCCATGCGCCCATGGCGCCGATAAGGAGGTGCGAAAGTGCCCTACAGTGAGCTTCTGGTCCGGCCGATGCGCGAGGAGCTGACGAGCGCCGGTGTGAAAGAGCTGCGGACGCCCGAAGAGGTGGACGCCTTCATGAACGAGAAATCCGGCACCGCGATGCTGGTCGTCAATTCGGTCTGCGGCTGCGCCGCCGGCATGGCCCGCCCGGGCGTGCGCCAGGCCCTCGAAGGGGACCGCCGCCCCGACCGCGTCGCCTCGGTGTTCGCGGGCCAGGACCTGGAGGCCACCGCGCGCGCCCGGTCCTACATCCCCGACATTCCGCCGAGCAGCCCGTCGGTCGCCTTCTTCAAGGACGGCGAGCTGGTCTACTTCATGCCGCGCCATCGCATCGAGGGGCGGGACGCCAATTCGGTGGCCCGCGACCTGACGCAGGTCTTCGCCGAGCATTGCGCGGTGCCGGCCAGCTAGATGGGTACCTTTCATCAGAACAAGGGCGAGCTGCACGGCATCACCGTGGTCGTCGACACCACCGGCCCCGAGATCGTCGTGGGCCGGTGTGACGACATGGACGAGCGCGGCATCTTCCTCCATGAGGCCGACGTCCACCGCGACGGCGAGGGCGGGCGCTCCAAGGAGGAGTATGTCCGCCGCGTCGCTCAGCTCGGCTTCTGGAAGAAGCACGACCACCTGATGATCCCGCGCGAGAAGATCGCCTCGGTCCGGCGGCTCGGCGAGATCTGAGAAGGGGGCTCACCCCATGAACTGGCTCTTCCTGGGCGCCCTGGGCGGCGCTCTCGCGGTGATCGCCGGCGCCTTCGGGGCGCACGCCCTCGCGGCCCGTCTGGAGCCGCGGGAGCTGCAGCTCTGGGAAACGGCGGCCCGCTATCTCATGTACGGCAGCTTCGCCCTGATGGCGGTGGGGTTGGGACGGCTGCACGGCCTGCTGCGGGGGATCGACGCCGCGGGGTGGTGCCTGCTGGTGGGCAGCGTGATCTTCAGCGGCACTGTCTTCGGGCTCGCCCTCGGAGGGCCGCGCCTGCTGG
>JAICSG010000896.1 GCA_025937035.1 Thermoanaerobaculia bacterium
CATCAGGTCGTCGAGGTCGATCGTCACCTGGTCGGAGAGGCCGTTGTCGGCCCGGCGCAGCACGTAGACCACGTTGCCGTGGTTCTCGGCCAGGCCGCCGGCCGCGGCCACCGCCTCCAGCAGGGTCCAGTGGCCGGAGAAGCCGAGGTTGCCCGGGTTCTTGACCGCGCCGATCACCGAGATGGGCCGGGAGCGGAACTCCACCACCTGCACGGCGACCGAGGCCCGTTGCATGTATTTCTCGACCAGCAGCCGGCTGATGACCTGCTCGGCCTCCGCCGTGGTCCTGCCCGCCACCTGGACGTCGCCGATCAGGGGGAGGTTGATCGCGCCCGACTCGGAGACCCGGCGGTCGCCGTTGAGCTTCTCGTCCTCGTCCACGCGCACGCTGAGCAGGTCGCGCGGACCGATCCGGTAGGCCGGGTCCTTCCCCCCCTGCGCCCGCGCGATTTTCGGTCCTGCCAGGGCACACACCAGCAGCAGGACCGTCAAATGAACCGCTATCTTCTTCATGATGCTTGCTTTACTTCCCCGCCATCATACCGCAGGCGGGCCCGGCGGTCCAGCGTCTTTCCTTAGGGGAGCTCCGCCAGGGTGAGCGTGGCGCCGATCGAGGAATAGGTGCGGGTCTCGCCGGGGAGGTTGGGGTCGTAGCGGGAGCGCACCCCCTCGACCCCCAGGCGGAGCCCCCGGCGGAGCTGGAAGGTGAGCGAGCCGCCGTAGGAGGAGACGTCCTCCCGGCGGCGCGGGGTGGCATCGGCGAAGGCGGTGTAGTTGTTGCGCCCCCCCTCGGCGAAGACGCGCAAGCGGGTGCGCTGGCCGAAGCCCACGGTCAGGGCGGTGCCGAAGCGCTCGTCGAGGAAGTAGGGGTAGAGCGTGGACAGGGAGTAGACGAGCGTGCGGCTGCTGTAGAAGGTCGCGTTGGCGCGCGTCTCCCGGCCGCCGAAGGTGATCGCGGCGTTGCCCGTCACGCCGTGGAAGGGGACCAACTCGGCCCCCCGCCGGGCGGTGAGCGAGCGGTTCGCGACTTCGGTCTGGAAGCTGAGGTGGTTCCCCTGGAAGCTCGCCTCGGCCAGCGGCGAGGTGCCGGAATTCGAGCGGTCGAAGGCCCCCCGGTGCGTGAAGTCGGTCTCCGTGTGCTCCCCGGCCAAGCCGATCGACCACCGCCGCTCGGGGCGCCAGCGCACCCCCAGCCGCTCCACCCGCTCGTCGCGGTCGAGCAGGCGCAGGTCGCCGGTGCGCGGATCGCGGAGATCGTCGACAAGGTTGGTCTGGCGGTTGAAATCGGTGACGGTGAACAGCGACAGGGCGCGGGAGAGCCGCAGCTCGACCAGCAGCTCGCCGCCGTCGCCGCGGGAGCTCACCGGCACCGGCACCTCGGGAGTGACGATCTGCTGCTGCTGCTGGCGCCCCGCCTGGGCCTCCACGGTGAGGCGGTTGAAGTAGGCGGAGTAGCCCAGGAGATAGCGGCCGTTGAGCTGCCGCCGCTGGGTCTGCTTCTGCCACCAGACGTACTCGGGGAGCACCTGGGCGATCCAGGTGGCCTTGGGGCCGTTGCGCAGGTAGGCGCGGAACCCCAGGCCGCCAGTGGCCGTGAAATCGTTGGGCGGCAACTGCTGGCCGGCGGAGTACAGGTCGTGCACGTAGGCGAGGTCGCGCAGGGTGGCCCAGGGGGCGATGCGCACCGGCCCCAGGTGGTAGCGCGCCGACTCGATCTGGCGCTCGAGCACCTCCCGGCGCGACTCCGGCTTCTCCTCGGGCCCTCCGGGGGGGGTATACTGAACCAGCGATTGGGCCTCTGAATTCTTGGATTTCAGAAAAAAAGCCATCAGGCAGAGGATGAAAATCATCGAGGCTCGGCTACTCAGGATCCGATTGAGGCGCATGATCTCCCCACGGCGGGCATGCCCGGTTGCTGCGAGGGCTCCGCTGTCGACGGTGCTCGGGTCGCCGCCATGATACGTCATTCCAGCCTGCTCCTGGCCCTCCTCCTGGCGCTGATCCTGCTCTGGGCCCCCCTCCCCTTTGGCGGCGTGACCCCCTGGGCCGCGGCCCTCCTCGCGGCGCTCTGCTTCGGCGCCCTGGCCCTCGCCGCCCTGGCGGCGGACCCCCTCCAGACCCTGCGGCCGGCGGCCCTCCCCGCCGCGGCGCTCGCCGGCATGGCCCTGCTGGGGCTGCTCCAGGCGGCGCCCCTGCCGGCGGGCCTGGTGGCGGTCCTCTCGCCCGGGCACGCCGCCCTCGAACGACAGGCGGCGGCGCTGGGCTCGCCGGCCCCGGAGCGGCTGACCCTCGCCGTCTCCTCCACCCGGCGGGCGGCCCTGGGGTGGGCGGCGGCGGCGGCGGCCTTCCTCGCCGGGGCGGTGGTGGGCCGGCGGCGGGAGCTCCGGCGGTGCCTCGCCGGGGCGCTGC
>JAICSG010000126.1 GCA_025937035.1 Thermoanaerobaculia bacterium
CGCGACAGCCGCGGCGGCAGGGACGGCTGGTATTGGGGCTCCTGGGACCCCCAGGCCACCGAGGCCTCGCAGCTCGACTGGCCGCCGCCCGCCAACCTCCCCTATCCCTGGATGGGCTTCGGCTACTACTGCGTCAACTGCCACGCCTCGGCGAAGAACGAATTCACCTTCTCCAGCCTCAACAACGTGCTGGGCGATCCCGACACCTTCCTCAAGTTCTATTACCAGGACCAGCCGCCCATCGCCGGCGAGCCGCCGCAGCACGCGCTGGAGACGCTCTCCCCGCACGAACGGTTCGAGCCGCTCCAGGATCTCGAATCGAAGATCGAGAACGCCGGCCCCACCTGGAACAAGGTGCCGTGGCCGAACCCCGCGATCAACCGGCTCACGTCGCCGCTCACCGACTACTCCACCGAATTCCTGAAGACGTTCGGCGCGCCCGGTATCACGCAGCCCGACGCGAAAGAGATCACCCGGCTCTTCATGCCGCCCGAGGTTTACGATCACGTTTTCTCCAGTCCGGACGGGCCGCCCCTGTTTCTCACCTCGGACCAGTGCGTGGGGTGCCACGCCGCGGGCTCGACCGGCCTGCACTACGACATGACCGTGCAGCAGGCCTCGCAGCCCGCCTACACCCAGCTCATCAACATCGCCCCCTACGGCGAATGGCGGGGCTCGCCGATGGGCCTGGCGGGGCGCGATCCCATCTTCTTCTCGCAGCTCGAGACCGAGCAGACCACCCATCCCGCGCTCGCCAAGCTGGCGCCGGACCTCTGCCTCCACTGTCACGGGGTGATGGGCCAACGGCAGTTCTGCCTCGATCAATTCAAGGGCGATCCGAAGAAGGCCGCCGCGGTCTGCAACAACACCGACCTGCTGGGATTGAACGAGAATTCCCAGCCCATCGTGCCGCGGCAGCTCTTCTCGCGCGAGGCCCTGAAAGCCATCCCCTACCGGGCCACCACGGAGCAGGAGAAGAAGGACGCGCGCTACGGCGGGCGCGGCCGCGATGGCATCTCCTGCACGACCTGCCACCACATCGATATCGATGAGAAGGCGCCGATCGGCAACACCTTCACGGGCGATTTCAAGGCGGGCGCGGCGGACGCGATCCATGGCCCCTTCGACAATCCGCAGCAGGTGCCGATGAATCACACGCTGGGGGCGAATCCGGTCGAGTATCCGCTGATCCTTTCCTCCAAGACCTGCGGGAGCTGCCACAGCGTGGTGCTGCCGGTGTTCGACGGCGACAAGCCGTATGTGCGGCCGGGGACGAAGAAGCCCGAGGTGATCATCGAGCAGGCGACCTATCCCGAATGGGTGTTCAGCGATTTCCGGGACGGCGGCCCCACGCCCCGCTCGTGCCAGGACTGCCACATGGCCAGCAGCTACCCCGGCCTGCCGTCGCCGTTGAGCACCAAGATCGCCTCGATCCAGGAGGCGAGCAACATGCCGCAGACGGAGAACCGGCAGCCGCAGTCGGCGATCGATCTCAACCCCCGCTCGCCCTTCGGACGGCACACCCTGGTGGGGCTCAACGTCTTCTTCAATCAATTCGCCCAGCAGTTCCCGGACGTGCTTGGCATCCGCGTGCAGGACCCGATGCTGGGCGGCAAGGGGGTGGCGCCGCTCACCACCACCTTCAATTCGATGATCCAGCAGGCGGACACGGGCACGGCCACGGCGGCCGTTACTCATGTGGAGCAGACCCGGGACCGGCTGGTGGCGAAGGTGAAGGTGGAGAACCTGGCCGGGCACAAATTCCCGTCCGGCGTGGGTTTCCGCCGCGCTTTCCTCACCTTCGAGGTGCTGGACGCGGCGGGCAACGACCTCTGGGTCTCCGGCCGCGCGACCTCCGCGGGCGTGCTGGTGGGGGCGGACGGCCGGCCGATCGCGGGGGAATTCATGTGGCACGGCGAGTGCCGGCCGAAGACGGCCGCCGAGCAGTCGTTCCAGCCGCACTACGAGACCATCACCCGCCAGGACCAGGCGCAGATCTATCAGGAGCTGGTCCGCGATCCCAAGGGCCGTCTCACCACGAGCTTCCTCTCGCTGGCGGACGTGGTCAAGGACAACCGCCTGCTCCCCCGCGGCTGGACGCCCAGCGTGGAGCTCGCCGAGCGCGAGGGGCTGGGGAGCGCCAAGCTCTCCGCCGAGGCGCTGACGCACCACATTCTCCCCGACCTCCCGGACGGCCACGGCGGCACGGTGCGCGACCCGTGGTACGAGCCGAAGTCGCAGGGGGGCCTGGGCGGTGGCGGCGACGAGATCACCTACGCGGTCCCGCTCTCCGACCTCCAAGGGACCCCGGCGAGCGTCAAGGTGACGCTCTACTATCAGTCGATCCCGCCGTTCTATCTCCAGGACCGCTTCTGCACGACCCCGGCGCAGCCGGACACCGGGCGGCTGTTCTTCCTGGCGGGCCATACCAATCTGGACGGCACGCGGGCCGAGGGGTGGAAGCTGCAGGTGGTTTCGAGCGGGGTGGTGGGGGTGGGCCAGGCGTCGGCGGCGCGATAGTGCGCGGGGTATACTCCCTCGCCGTATGAGACGTCTCTGGCACATCCTCCCGTCCATCTTTCTTTCGCTGATCCTCCTCGGCGCTCCCACCCGCGCCGAGGTCGTCAAAGGCCCGCTGGGCACCTCGCTCGACCGCTATCTGGCCGAGCTCACCCGTCTCGGCTACTCCGGCTCGGTCGTGGTGGCGCAGCACGGCGAGGTGGTCCTCAACAAGGGGTACGGTCTGGCCGACCGCGCCCACGGCGTCCCGTTCACCTCGGACACCCTGTTCGACATCGCCTCGGTCAGCAAGCAGTTCACGGCGGCGGCGGTGCTCCGGCTGGAGATGCAGGGCAAGCTCAAGGTAGAGGACCGGATCAAGCGCTTCTTCCCCGAGGCGCCGCCGGACAAGGCCGGGATCACCCTGCATCAGTTGCTGACCCACACCGCCGGTTTCCCCGAGACCCTCGGTCCGGAGGACGAGGTGATCGACCGGAAGGCCTTCCTGAAGCGGGCCTTCGCCACCAGGCTGGTCCATCCGCCGGGCAAGAAGTACCTGTATTCCAATGGCGGCTATAGCCTGCTGGCGGCCGTGGTGGAGGTGGTGTCGGGGAAGCCCTTCGGCGAATTCCTGCGCGAGCAGGTGTTCCTGCCGGCCGGCATGCACCACACCGGCTTCCTCCCCGACGCCCAGGACCGCCAGCGCCTGGCGCACGGCTACAACGGGGACGGCGACTGGGGGACCTCGCTCGACCATCCGCACGCGCCGGACGGCCCATGGTGGGGCCTGCGGGGGAACGGCGGCATCCTCACCACCACCGGCGACCTCTATCTCTGGTTCAAGGCCCTGCAGGGGAATTCGGTGCTCTCCGCGGCCGAGCGCGAGAAGTACGAGCAGCCCTATGTCAAGGAGACCGGGGCGGAGTATCCGCAATACGCCTACGGCTGGTCCTTCTCCAAGAGCCCGTCCGGCCACCGGAAGCTCGCGCACGTGGGGGGCAACGGCACGTTCCAGTCCGACTTCCGCCGCTACCCCGAGGACGACGCGATGATCGCCATCACCTCGAACACGGACGATTACTCGTCGATCGCCATCGCCAATCACCTGGAGGGCTGGGTCTTCGGTGAGCCCGTGGCGCAGCCGCTGGCGCTCGCGCCGGTCAAGGGAGAGGAGCTCCGCCGCTGCGCCGGCACCTACGAGCTCCCGGGAGGCGGGGCGCCCGCCGAGCGTCTCACGGTCACCGCCGAGAAGGACCGTCTGGCCGTCACGCCGGAAGGCCCCGCGGGGCTCGTCCTGCTCTCGGGCAAGCCGGAGGGGAGGCGCCAGAAGCGCTTCGAGGCGCGCGAGGCACAGGTGACCGGCGCCATGACGGCCGCCCGGCGTGGCGATCTCAAGCCCCTGGCCGCGATGTGCGTCGACGCCGATGAGGCCGCGAAGCACTGGCATGCCGTCATGAAAGCGACCGAGGCGAAGCTCGGGCCCTGGCAGGGCTTCACCATGATGGGCACGCGCAGCATCGGCGGCCAGATCGTGACCCACGCGCGCCTCAACTTCAAAAGGGGGACGCGCATGCTCGACGTGGCCTGGGCCGGCTCGCTCGCCGACCACGTCACGGTGGGCGACGGCCTGCCGCCGTCCTTCTTCCTCCCGGAGGGGCCTTCCCGCTTCGTCACCTACGACGTGGGCACGGACACCATCGAGCACCTGACCTGCGAGGGCACGGGCGGCGCCGCTCCGTCGCTGCGCTTCGAGGGTCCCGCGGGCACGGCGACGGTGAAGCGGAAGTAGGGGCTGAGAGCCTGCTCGCCAGAAAAGCGCCGTGAGGGATTTACCGGCCCCGCTCGTTTGTTGAGGAGAGCCCGGGAGCTCCGGCAGGCGGGGCGCCCAGAACCCAAGATTCATCCAGGAGCAACTGCATGTATACAGCACGGATCAAGACCCACGGGGACAGCATGGCGCGCAGCATGACGGACGTCCGCAACTTCAAGGTCTTCGCGGACGAGCCGCCGGAGCTCGGGGGTCGCGACGGCGCGCCCAGCCCGCTGGAGTACATCCTCGTGGCGCACGGCACCTGCCTCAACTACATGACCTTCTTCATCGCCAAGGAGCTGGGCATTGAGGTGAGGTCCACCGAGATCGAGGTCGAGGCCTCGCTCGATCCGGTCAAGTTCGCCGGCACCGACCGCTCCGTGCGGGCCGGCTATCAGGGCGTCAAGGTCAACATCAAGGTCGACGCGGACGCCACTCCGGACCAGCTCGCCAGGTTGCGCGAGGAGGTCGAGGCGCGCTGCCCCGTCAGCGACAACATCACCAACGCGACGCCGGTGAGCATCGCTCTCGCGGCGGCCTGAACAGGAGAAAAGTGCAATCGGCCGGGATCCGGCGGCGAGGATTTTCCGCCGGGCCATCCCCGGATCCGGGGCCCCCGGAGCGTGATTCCGGGATGGCGGCACGCCTCCGGAGAACGGACGATCCCGATCGGTTGCAACGTTTTTCGGCGATGCATGCCAAGGGCTGGAGAGGCACGGCCGTTGCCCTCTCCAGCCCGCCATGGCGGAGCTTCCGAAACCTTTTCGTCCGATGCTCGCCTCGGAGGTCAAGCGACCGTTCCACAAGCCGGGGTGGGTCTACGAGGAGAAATACGACGGCTATCGCGCGGTGGTCTACAAAGACGGGAAGGGCGTGCGGATCCTGTCGCGAAACCTCAAGGATCTGACCGCGCAATTCGCGGAGGTGGCCGCGGCGGTGGCCCGGCTGCGCGCTCCCACGCTCGTCCTCGACGGCGAGATCGCGGTGTTCGACGAGCGCCTCGTCTCTCATCTCGGCTATCTGCGGGCGAGCCACACGAACGCGGGAAAGCTGCTCACGCCGCCGATCCTGGTCGCCTTCGACTGCCTCCACGCGCGCGGCAAGGAGCTCTTCCAGGAGCCGCTCCAGCGCCGCCGCGCCCGTCTGGAACGGGAGCTCAAGGAGGCTGAGGGCCCTCTCCTCGTCGCCCGCCGCCTCGGGCCCGACGGCCTGCAGGCCTGGGAGGAGGTGAAGGCCCACGGCTGGGAGGGGCTGATCGCGAAGGACGCCGCTTCGCCCTACGAGCCGGACACGCGGACGCGGAGCTGGATCAAGGTGAAATACAAGGTCCGGGTGGGCTGGCCGGGCGAGGGAATCGAGTACACGAGAGGATAACCAACGTCCCAGGTGCAAATGTAGGAATCACTAGAACGACTAAACATAATTAATGTTGAAGAATCAATTTTAAGCACCTACTAGCAATTCGCCGAAAAATTTTTTACCCTGTGCCTGTCCCGCTTGACCCGGTGTCCCGCACCTTAAGACCGACGTTCAGGTAAGTGCAGGGCGAAACGAGGGAACGGCTCCCAGCCAGTTCCCAAATCTGATGAACTTTTTTGTTTGGGGGGAGAAATCATGTCGAAGAGTGTCGTTATTGTAGGTGGAGGTACGGCTGGTTGGATGACTGCGGCCTATCTTAAAAAGGCCGCCCCGAGCGTCAACGTCACCCTCATCGAATCCGCGAACATCCGGACGGTCGGCGTCGGCGAGGCGACGTTCAGCACCATCAAGCTCTTCTTCGACTTCCTCGGCCTCGAAGAGCAGGACTGGATGCCGAGCTGCAACGCGACCTACAAGCTGGCCATCAAGTTCCGCAACTGGCGTCCCGACGGGGCCCACTTCTACCACCCGTTCCAGCGCTATGAGATGGTCGACGGCTACAACATGGGCGAGTGGTGGCTCAAGCTCAAGCAGCACGAGGTGCCGTTCGATCAGGCCTGCTTCAGCATCCCGGCGATGTGCGAGAACAAGCTGTCGCCCCGCTTCCTGGACGGCCGCGTGTTCGACGAGAAGGTGCAGGACTACTTCGCCGGCAGCCGGCGGACGAAGAACAGCTTCCTCGCCGAGCACAAGGTCCAGTATCCCTACGCCTACCAGTTCGACGCCAGCCTGCTCGCCGAGTACCTCAAGGGGTACGCCACGCGGCGCGGCGTCCGCCAGATCGTCGACGAGGTCGACGAGGTCAAGCTGGCCGAGGACGGCAGCATCGATCACCTGGTCACCCACGGGCACGGGACGCTGCGCGGCGACCTCTTCGTCGACTGCACCGGCTTCCGCGGCCTGCTGATCAACCAGGCGCTCAACGAGCCGTTCGTCTCCTTCCGCGATTCGCTGCTGTGCGACCGCGCGATCGCCCTCCAGATCCCCAAGGACGTCGAGACCCACGGCATCGAGCCCTACACCACCGCCACGGCGATGAGCGCCGGCTGGGCGTGGAACATCCCGCTCTACGGCCGCATCGGCACGGGCTACGTCTACTGCAGCCAGTTCCTCTCCGAGGAGGAGGCGGAGCGCGAGTTCCGGTCGTACCTCGGGCCCGACTCCTTCGGCCTGCGCGCCAACCACATCAAGATCCGCACCGGCCGCTGCCGCAACTCGTGGGTGAAGAACTGCGTCGCCATCGGCCTGTCGAGCGGCTTCGTCGAGCCTCTCGAGTCGACGGGCATCTTCTTCATCCAGCACGGGATCGAGGAGCTGATCAGCCACCTGCCCGGCAGCACGATCGACGAGGAGATGGTGCGCAGCTACAACCGGGTGGTCGCCGACGCGATCGACGGTGTCCGCGACTTCCTCACCGTCCACTATTACGCGAGCCAGCGGATGGACACCGAGTTCTGGCGGGCCGTCAAGCAGGTCCCGCTCTCCGACGATCTCCGTGAGCGGCTCGACATCTGGAAGCACCGCCTGCCCAACGCCAAGAACATCAACCCCAACTATCACGGCTTCGAGTCCTACTCCTACTCCGTGATGCTGATGGGGCTCGGCTACCTGCCCGAGCGGAGCCTGCCGGCGCTCGACCACATGGACGACACCAACGCCCTGCTCGCCTTCCGCGCCATGCGCGAGAAGACGGACCGGCTGATGGCGACCCTGCCGACGCAGTACGAGTACCTGACGCAGGTACGGTCCGAGATGTTCGTGGCCGCCTGAGGCCATTCCGATTCCGAGGGGCGGGGGCTTTGCGCTCCCGCCCCGGGCGGGCACCCTCTACGGTGCACGACTCCCAAGGGAGTGTCCCGATGGCCCCGGGTCCCTGCTGTCCCTTTCGTCCCTGCCGCGCCGTTCCGGCAAACCCCGGCTCCGTCCCCCCTCCTCCCTGATGTGGTAACTTCCTTAGTACTTCCGCGTAGAAGAGACAGGTGCCCCCGGACGGCCGCCCCGGGGCGGTGTGAGGTCCGGAGGCGGCCCTGGGGAGCGATGTCCTGTGAAGCGTAAGCTCTTGTGGTTTCTGATCGTCGCCGCGCTGCTCGTGGCCGCCGGCGGCTTCGCCTATGCGCGCCGGGGGCCCAAGCCCACCGAGGTGCAGGTCGCCAAGGTCGGACGCGAGGACCTCCAGGCCAAGGTCAGCGCCAACGGCAAGATCCAGGCGCAGAAGAAGGTCGACCTCTCGGCGACCATCGCCGGCCAGATCACCCATCTCGCGGTCGAGGAGGGGGACCGGGTCAAGAAGGGGCAGTTCCTGCTCCAGATCGATCCGGTCAATCCGCGGGCCCTGGCGCGCAGCAACGAATACTCGATGCAAGCGCTGCGCGGCGAGCTCGCCTCGGCCAGGGCGGCGCTCGTCCAGGCCCGCACGGACCTCCAGCGGGCCGAGAACAACTTCAAGGCGGGGATCATCCCCGCCGCCGAGCGCGACCGGGCGAGGACGGCGGTGATGACCGGCGAGGCGGCCGTGGAGGCGGCGCAGCGCCGGGTCGATCAGGCCGGGGCCTCGCTCCAGGGGGCGCGTGACACGCTGGCCAAGACGACCATCGTCTCGCCCATGGACGGCATCGTCACCGCCCGCCGGGTCGAGGAGGGGGAGGTGGCGGTGATCGGCGTCCAGAACAGCCCGGGGACGGTGCTGCTGACCATCTCGGACATGTCGGTCGTCGAGGCCGAGCTCGAGGTCGACGAGACCTCGATCCCCACCGTACACCTCGGCCAGGAGGCGGAGGTGCGGCTCGACGCCTATCCCAACCAGACGTTCCGCGGCGTGGTCACCGAGGTGGGGAGCAGCCCGCTCGCCGCCGACGCCAACGCGGCGATCAAGTTCAAGGTGAAGGTCCAGTTGAAGAACCCGCCGGCGGACATCAAGCCGGGGCTCTCGGCCCGGGCCGATATCCTTACCGGTTTCCGCGGCCACGCGCTGGCGGTGCCCCTCCAGGCCCTGGTGGTGCGCGACGTCGAGCGCAAGCCCGGCGAGACCG